>CAZHOU010000191.1:0-2941 GCA_964534165.1 uncultured Zetaproteobacteria bacterium | reverse complement strand
GATGGACAGACGCATCAGATATTTCAGGCTCATTTCATATTGGAAAAGGCTCCCATTCGCATTCCCATTTTGTAAATGCTATGTTAAGGACTCAGGGATGTACACATTGCAGGATGACGATAGGCTTTTGCCGCAAAATCGCACGCCTGCAGCAACAACTCGGAAGGGAGGAAAGAATGAAGCACTTCTTCAGAACACCTCTGCTGCTTGCCGCCATCGGCCTTGGTTTCGGAGGCTGCGCCACGATGCAACAGGCCAGTGAATTGCAATCCGCCGTCGGTCAGGCCCAACACGCGGCCGAGGTTGCCGGGCGCAAGGCGGATGCAGCCGCAGCCAAGGCGGAGCAGGCACTGCGCGTCGCCGAAGAGGCCAAGGCCCTGGCGGAACAAAACAGGGAGCGGATCAACCGCGCATTTCGCAAGGCGGTACAAAAGTAAGAAAATATCAGCGGCGCGCCCATGCCACGGGCAGGGGAATACCGCGCCGCCGGTGCACCACACGTTCGGCACGGACCCAATCGATCCGGCCAGCGATCATGTGCGTGCGCACCGTCTCCAACAACAGATCACTCCAGGGAGGGACGCTTGCGTCCAGTTCCCGCAGCGGGCCGTGGGCCTCGATATAGATGGTCCGGTGTAGATATCCCACCTTGACGGGCTGGTGCACGATGTAGACTGGTGTTCCGACGCGGACCATGCGAAACAATTCCTCGATGTCCTCCGGATACATGCGGATGCAGCCGTGGGATGCACGCAGACCAATGCCGTAGGAACGATTGGTGCCATGGATGAGGTAACCGGGGGTGTCCAGGATGAGCGCCCGCCGTCCAAGCGGATTGGAGGTGCCCGGAGGCACGACCTTGGGCAGTGGATGCCCCGCGGCGGCGTGCTCGATGCGGATGGAAAGCGGTGGATACCATGCCGGGTTCTCAACCTTGCGGAGGATGCGCGTGCGCATGAGGGGTGTGCGCCAGTCCCTGCGACCGATGCTGACGGGGTAGGTGTAGACGAAGCCGCCTCCAACCCCGGGCGCCGGAAAATAATACAGGCGCATTTCCGCCAGGTTGACGACAATGCCCCGATGCGGGGCATCCGGCAGGATGTAGCGTGAGGGTATGAGAATACGGGTTCCTTTTCCGGGCAGCCAGGCATCCACGTGGGGATTGGCGGTAAGAATCTGCTCAAAGCCGAGATCGAAGCGACGCGCGATGTCGGAAAGGGTATCCGGCCGGCGGCTGTACGTTACCTGCACGGCACCGATGATGTTTCCTCCCCGGGAAGGCAGTGGGAAACGCGCGGCGGATGCGTCCGCCGGCATGAGCGACAGCCAAGCCAGCATGGCGGTGAAAAATCCGTACCTGAGATTACGAAGGATTCCCACCCTCTTCCTCTTCGTTGCCTTCCAACGCCGCCTCCACGAGATGTGCGGGCAATTCTTTTTTGGTCTTTCCCGCCAAGCGTCCGAGTTCGTGGATGCGACCGAGGACGTTGCCACGGCCGGACTTGATGCGCCCGTGCGCCGTATCGTAGGCTCTTCGTGCCTGCTCCAGACGCTCGCCGATCTCCTCAAAGGCCTTGACAAAATCCACCATCTTGTCGTGCAACTTACCGGCGCGATCAATCAGGGTTCGCACATTCTCGCTTTGCCTTTCATAACGCCACAGCTGTTCGATCAATTTCAATGTCGCATACAACGTGGACGGCGTCACGACGGCGATGCGCGTCTCAAACGCATTCTCAAAGATGCTTTGGTCGGCCTCGATGGCCATCAGGTAGGCCCCCTCGATGGGGATGAACATCAACACATAATCCGGCGAATGCACCTTCGGAAGGTGGTCGTAACGTTTGGCCGCCAGCTCCTGAATATGCTGTTTGAGGCTGCGCAGATGCGCCTTGACGGCCGCTTGGCGTTCACCTTCATCCGTGGCGGACACGGCTTTCTCGTAATCCGTCAGTGATACCTTGGAATCGATGATCACCTGCTTGTCGCCCGGCATGTAGACCACGACATCCGGTCGCTGGCGCCTGCCCTGGGCATCGACGAAGCTTTGCTCGCGGGCAAATTCATGGCCCTCTCGCAGGCCGGTGGCTTCAAGCAGGCGTTCAAGCACCATCTCGCCCCAGTTTCCCTGGGCCTTGCTCTCGCCCTTGAGCGCCTGGGTCAGGTTCAGCGCTTCCTCACCGATCCTCTGATTCAATTCCCGGAGTTGTTGCAGATGCTCCCTGAGAGCGGCCCGATCCTTGCTCTCGTTGGTGTAGAGTTCGTCCACATGCTTGCGGAAATCACCCAGTTGCTCGCGCATCGGTTTCAGCACCTCATCCAGTCCGCGCCGGCTCTGTTCGGTGAGAAGCCTGCTCTTTTCCTCAAAGATGCGGTTGGCGAGCAGCTGAAATTCAGCGGCCAGCTTGTCCTTGGCCTCGCCGAGCAAGGCCAGCTTCTCGCTTGCGGCCTTGCGCTCTTCCTGCATGCGGGTTTCAAGCTCCGCCAGCGCAGCCTGTTGTCTCGCGATCTCCCGGTTCAGGGATTCGATCCGCGCCTCCCTCTCCGTCAGATTTTTTGTCAGCGTTTCGTTCTGGCGTGCAAGCTGCACCACCCTCTCGCCGAACGTGGCCGATTCCATTTTCACGGTCGTGAATTCAGCCTGCATGGTTTCCAGGCGCTGCCGGTAACGGCGACCGCCAATCCAGGCCGGGATGAAGCCCAAAATCAGGCCGGCCGACAGCCATGCGACGGCATTCACCGACATGGAAGAATCCGGACACCCGGCCGGCGTGCGCTCATTCGCTTTCAGGCACGCAATTCGGCCCCAAAACGCTGGGCCAGGGCGGAGACCACCGCCCGCCATACCTCTTCTGCCTCCTCCTGCGTCCGGGCGCCCTCCGCCTCCCGCCACTTCACGCCGCTACCCGGCCCAAACTCCCCCGCCCCCACGCCCGATCCG
>CAZHOU010000190.1:0-2956 GCA_964534165.1 uncultured Zetaproteobacteria bacterium | reverse complement strand
TTTCGCCGTCGCGTCGTTCGGCGGCTTTCTGGAAACGATCCGCAGCTAAGGATGCTCTGAACAAGTCTCATATGGCCGCGACAGCGGCTATGCGGGATGGGATGCAAGGCGCAAGGCGCCATGCATGGTCGTTCCATGGATAAGCCTTGCAACGCAGCAGACCGCCCGCAGAGCCTTGTCCCGTAAGGGTTGCGCTGCAATCGGGCGCTCACTGCGTCAGACGACTTGGCATCGTAGCTACAGCTACGACCTGCGTCGCCTTCCTTGCGATCATCCCGATTTGAGCAGCAACGCGGCTCATGGAGGACTCATTCAGAACATCCCTTAAGAAGCGGCGACAAGAATACCGACAGGAGGTTTCCATGCACAGAATCGACAGTCTGATGTACACCCTGGCCGCCGGAGCCGTCACGTTCATGGCCGCCACCGGCTTCGCCAAGGTCGTGGAATACGTGCAGGGCTGACCCCGCACGACATCTATGCAATCCATAGGCCGCCCCTTTGGGGGCGGTTTTTTTATTGAAGCCGTCGGGCTTGCCTTTGCCGCATCCCATTCCATAATGCCGCCATGTCCGAGAAAAAATCCCGCATCAAAACCGGCGAGAGGGTGATCTTCATCGTCACGGCCGTGTTCCTTGCGCTGGCGACGATTGCCTTCGCGGCCATGGAATATATCCGGCATCATACAAACAAGCCCATGTTCGCCGTCAATACGAACTACGAATTCAGTACCGAAGGCGAACGCGGCCTGCGCCTGTTCTTCCGGCGCGGAAATTGCACCGATTGCCACCGCGCCCTGCGCAGCGGCACCAACATGGGCCCGGGTTCGGACCTGGACGGGGAGGGGAGCAAGCGCAGCCTCACCTGGCTATACAACTTTCTGCGCCGGCCGGAGCAGACCTACGGCGGCCCGACACTGGATCACGGGCCGGGCAAGGCCGCTGGCTACGTTTCCGACTATCCCGCCCGGGATCTGCATGCGATAGCCGTCTTTCTGTCCGAACTGAAGGCGAGAAGCGGTTCAACTCTGTCCCCGGTGCCCCCGAAGGGCCGCTCGCCGTTCATTGATTCGATGGTCCGGCATTTCGCTCCCGAGAGCTGGAAGAGCGGTCGCTACAAGGACATGCGCAGGACAAAAAAGGGGGATGGCAGGTGAATGCACCTGCACCCTGGGAGAACAGGGAATTCATCCGTTACACGCTGTGGTTCGTTTATGCATGCATCATCTACAGCCTGATCGGGTTTTCCTGGGGTGCGCTGATGGGGGGGATGGCCGATTTCCGCCACTTCGTGGACCAGCGCATGTTCGGCAAACTGATCGTACGCGCCCACACGCACATCAATCTTCTCGGCTGGGTGGAGATGGCGATCTTCGCCGGCGTCTACTATATCGTGCCGCGCATGGTGCGGCGTCCGATCTACAGCGTGGGTCTCGTCAAGGCCCATTTCTGGGTGCACAACCTTGGTCTGATCGGCATGGTGGTGTTTTTCACCATCGCCGGCGTGATTGGTGGCACGGCGAGCATGCGCATGCCGCCGAACGAGGTGGAGACGCTCGTGCATCCATGGCTGGCGATGGTCGGCGTCTTCGGCAGCCTGGTCTTGGCGGCCAACTGCATCTGGGCCTACAACATCTTTCGCACGACTTGGGGTTGGAGCCGATGAGGCGATGGATTTGCACGCTCCTCCTGATCATACCGCTCACCGCCTGCGATCAATTCATGATGGGCAGTGGCATCCTGCACCGGGGACAGAAAGCACCGGCCGTGCATACCAAGAAGCTGGCGGATGTGGGAGGAGATCTGGGCCGCATCACCAGTTACCATTTTCCCATTCCCGGAATGTATCGCTACTCCGAGGATCAGGCATTGAAGCTGGGCAAGCCGCTGGTGCTCGAATTTGCCACACCGGCCCATTGCACCCAGTGCGACAAGCAGTTGCAGCTCTTGAAGATGCTGATGCACAAGTACGGGGACCGCATCGTGGTGTTGCATTTCGACGAATACTACAACCCCGAGGCCTATACCGCCTTCAAGGTGCGGGGTGAGCCGTGGACGGTGCTGATCGACCGTTGGGGTACGATCCGTCGACTGTATCCGGGCCGGACCCTGCAGGGGGAGATTGATCCGGTGCTGGCGAAACTGGTGGCGGAGAAGACACCACCGACGATCTCGGCCGCTCAACACACGGCGGAGGGTCATGGATAAACAGGCACTCAAGCCGGATCTGCGCGGCGTTTTCTGGGATGCGGCGCTCTACGTGCCCACGGTGGGCCTGTTGGCTTTCTACGGCCTCGGTTTTTGGTACGGGGGCAAGCACATGTCCTGGGCCTACCTGCTGTGGTTCATGGCCTGTTTCTTCGCCATTTCAGGCGCTTCTCGCATTTTGCGGCGCTTGCTGGTGTTGCCTGGCGCTCCCGTCGGGATCGAGGTGGATAGGCGGCGGAAAATCACCGTTCACCTGAAGGGCGGCCGCACGGTGGATCTTTTGCGGGATGTGCGCTACTTCAAGGATTATGCCGGCCGTTCCTTCGGTCTGAGCGGTGTCGACGGAGAAGGAAAGAAATGGCAGTTCGTCTTCCATCGCGGCCAATTCCCGGATGAACCCAGCTTCACGCGCATAAACAAGGTTCTCGAGGCCTTTTCTTAAGCACAAATCGAAATCAACGGCGACGCAGCACGTCCCATGCCATCCAGAGGATGGCGGCGGCACCCATGCAGACGACGGTGGCGATGATCCAATGTTCCGTCTCCGGGCGCACCAGCCCGCCAATGAACATGTGCACGGCGAAACCGAGAATAAACAAGGAGGCCGCAGCCCCGAGCACGAACAGGATCAAGGAACGCATGCCGCGGATGCTCCGTCCACTGGACAGTCCGCGTCAAGCAAAAGCACGCATCTGAAACCCAGTATTTTCCAATCCATAAATGAGCCTGAAAGTGGCGGCATGGTATGA
>CAZHOU010000189.1:0-2998 GCA_964534165.1 uncultured Zetaproteobacteria bacterium | reverse complement strand
AAACGACGAGGACATGGGCCATCAAGTGCGGCTTGCGGGCCTGGATCCATGCCAGTAGGTCCAGGCCGCTCTCACTCCCCAAGTGCAAATCACAGACCACGGCATCCACCGTTCTCTCTTCCAGAAGCCGCCTGGCCGCCGGGACATTGGTTGCCGAAAGAACGGTGTACGCCGGCGACAGTGCCGCGGAGTAGAATTCCAGAAGCGCCTGATCATCCTCCACCATCAAGATGTTCGCGTTCATGACCGCCGTCCGACGCCGCCGGCGGTACCTTCCTGAAGCAGTTCGAACACCGCCTGCTGCAGGGTCTCGACACTCACCGGCTTGAGCAGGATGGCATCCGGACCTGCTTCCTTGAGCTTGCGCATGACCAGCCTGCGGTCTCGCGCCCCGGTCAGGGCCAGAATGCGCACCGTTTCCCCCAGTTTCGGCTGCGCCCGTAACCGGTAGATGAACTCGAGACCGTTCACCCCGGGCATCATGATGTCCAGAATGAGAAGATGCGGGCGAATGAGACCCAATTGCAGCATGCCCGAGTAACCATCGGGGGCGGAATGGATCTCGCAATCCACGGGCATGAGTTCGAGGGCGCTGCGTACGAAGTCGAGCACGACAGGATCGTCGTCCACGACCAGGATGCGCCGTGTTTCCCCCTCTTTGCGACGGACCGGCATCGACATGCCGTGGCGGCGCAGAAAACGCCGCAATTCGGCCGCCGGTATCCGCCAGTGCCCGCCCGGCGTGCGCACGGCCGAGAGGGCGCCCAGCTTGATCCATCGCTTGATGGTGTTGAGATTCACGCCGCAGATTCTCGCCGCTTCCCCGGTGGTGAAATAATGCTGCATGACCCCTCCTCGAACATTTCCCTTCCGCGCGGCCGCGTCCGCAC
This sequence comes from uncultured Zetaproteobacteria bacterium, assembly GCA_964534165.1. Taxonomy (GTDB): domain Bacteria; phylum Pseudomonadota; class Zetaproteobacteria; order Mariprofundales; family Mariprofundaceae; genus CAZVLQ01. Next base: position 2,108 of record CAZHOU010000189.1, on the reverse strand, counting down.
GACATGCAGGCGATAGCTTGAGGTAGCAGAATGTATATTTCAAGCATTTTTGTTATTTCAAATTCGTGACGGCACCCAACCGATCCCGGCATGGAGAACTCCATGCCTGCATTACCACCTTGATGAATGGAAAGAAGTGAATGGAAAAGAAGGAGAAGACCCGGTCACGTCACCATTACCGGGGATAACTGGCGTCCCCAAGGGGATTCGAACCCCTGTTGCCGCCGTGAAAGGGCGGTGTCCTAGGCCGACTAGACGATGGGGACCTGTGCAAGGCGGCGCAGACTATAGGAAGCTTGCGCCGCGTTCAAACACCTGTCGTACCCTTGCTTCATCCACGGGAGTGTGGCCAAATCCGGAGGTCCTTTCGATCGATCGCGGCGAGATTCCGCAGCCGCCACAGGGGGATGTATGTTCAGGAAAGCCGAACAGTCGAAAACTAGGCCGGCCCTGGTCCGGATGATGAATGGTGAAACAATCCAGGGCAGTCTCGTCGCCTTCTCGCCGGGTGACAGCGAATTGCGGTTGCAGCCGGAAGGTGTCCCCCCGGGGAAGCCCGAAAAACTAGCCGCCACCGATGTGGCCTACGTGGCTTTCATCCGCACGCCGTCCTCGCCGGTGGGGTCCAGCCAACCTTCCGGTACGAAACCGATGCTCATCCATACCGTGACGGGCGAAGCCTTCGACGTCCGCGTGCTGAACCTCTCCTTGCATCCCACCGGCTTCTACGCCTTCGTTCCCCAGCAAAAAAGCGATACGGAAGCAAAAACATCCTCGTCGCCAGGAGAACGAGGGAAAAGTGCCGCCGGGATGTCCTTCGAGTACATCTTCTTCTATCACCACGGTGTACGCAGACACGAAGACAAACGTCCCCTGGGGGAGATTCTGGTGGCCGAAAAGCTGGTGTCCGAGCAAGCCTTGCAACGCAGCCTCGAACTGCAGCGGCGGCAACGCCAGGCCGGCGGCGGCGAGGCGGCCAAATCATCCCCCTCCGGGGAAGGAAAAGAGCCGCGGTCCGCGGCCCCGAAGGGCGGCAAGAGGCTCGGGGAGATCCTGCTCGATACCGGTGCCCTGAGCGAGAAGGACCTGATCCTTGCCCTGGCCGCCAAATTCCACCTGCCCATCGCAGACCTGGATGAACATCCGATTGATCCGGGGGCCATCGACGAAGTCGATCCCTCCCTGATCAAAAAATATGAATGGCTACCCGTGGCCAAGGACGACCGCACCCTGACCACCGCCCTTTCCGATCCACTCGACATGAGTGCATACGACGCTTTCCGATTCCACACCAACAAACACATCCGCGAGGTTCTCGCCGCGCCCTCGCAGATCCGCAAACACATCAAAAACGTTCTCGAATCCATGGAAGAGGAGGAGAGCGAGAAATTCGTGATCGAGGTCGAAACGAAAAAAGGGAAAGGCCGCGAGGAGCGCGACAGCACCGAGGTCGAGTTGATGAAAGACGCCGATGCGCCGCCGGTGGTGCAATTGGTCAACAAGATCATTCTCGAAGGCCTGCGCAAGCAGGCCTCGGACATCCATCTGCTGCCGCAGGAGAAGGAAGTCATCCTTGCCTATCGGATCAACGGGGACCTGCTGCAGGAAACGCGGATCCAGAAGGAGATCCAGCAACGCGTCATCTCCCGCATCAAGATCATCGCCGGCATGGATATCTCCGACCGGCGCATGCCCCAGGACGGGCGCCTTGTCGTCCGCTACAAGGACAAACCCGTCGAATTCCGTGTTTCATCCATCCCGAACATCTACGGCGAATCCCTGGTCCTGCGGGTGTTGAACAAGGAATTCAACATGGCGATCGAATCGCTCGGTCTGCGGGAAGAAGATTGCCGGCGCTTGCGCCGGATCATCCGCAAGCCCTACGGACTGATCCTGGCCACCGGCCCGACCGGCTCGGGAAAATCCACCACCCTGTTTGCCCTGGTACGGAGCCTTGCGAAGACGCCGGCCCACATTGTGACCATCGAGGATCCGGTGGAGTCCCGCATTCCCGGTGTCAACCAGATTCAGGTGCGGCCCAAGATCGGGCTCGATTTCGCCCGCATCCTGCGCAACATCCTGCGCCACGACCCGGACCTCCTCATGGT
>CAZHOU010000188.1:0-3005 GCA_964534165.1 uncultured Zetaproteobacteria bacterium | reverse complement strand
CGCCACCCTCGTAGATAACATGTGGACCCAACCCGAAAACCGGGTCATGCGCCATGGCACTCCGGGGCATGGCCAGCAACAGCAGGCCTGCAGCCATCATGCATGCGGATGTGCAACCTATTGAGGTTCGAGCCACTTGCAAAATTCGTTCGCGGCGATCGGCTTCCCCACTTCGGCCCATTCTCGAGCTGGAATTTCGGCCCATGGAACCACCATGCACCTCATTCCATCCCGAAAATGGACTCAAAGTGGGATGGCCGCTCATCCACCCAGAATTTTGCAAGTGGCTCGTTCTTCTGAACATTGCGAGACTTCCTGGTCAATGGGTTTATCCAGGCTCTCCAGAATCGGGCACATTTTCAGTGATCCTTTGCCGGGGCAGGCTTCGACCAGGGGCATCAGCGCTTCCCGCATACGCTCAAGGTCATGAATCTTCTGCTCGATGTCCTCAAGGTGACTTGTGGCCATGCGGCTGACCTCGGCACAGCTTGCGTCCTGCTCACCCTGCAAGGCCAGCAGGGCTGTTATCTGCTTTAGAGAAAAACCCAGTTCCTGGGCGCGCTTGATGAAGCGGATGCGCCGCACCGCCTCTTCATCGAACAGACGATAACCGCTTGGCGAGCGCGCGGCTCGCGGGAGCAGACCACGGCGCTCGTAGTAGAGGATGGTCTGCACGTTCACGCCCGCCTCTTTCGCAACCCAGCCCACGGTTCGGTTCATATCTTCACTCTCCGCCGCGGCCGATTCCGGCGGCCATGAGAGCATCGGCGTCCACACCCCGGCCGACGCAGCATTCCACGAGCCTGCTGTCCACGGCGATGGCTGGGATGCTTCGCACGCCCAGCTCCTTCGCCCGATTTGCAACCTCAGGCTCATGCATATCCAGCACGCTGACTTCGCACTCATCACAGGCCAGACGACGCACCAATTCCACGGCCTCGTTGCAAACCGGACAACCCGAGCTGAACACCTCGACATTTCGTTTTGCAGCCATGATTCGACCCCCTTTCCTTTCAGGATGTTTCAAGTCTAAACAACCCTGTACCTTGGTATGGAGTCAAGCCCCCGCGGATTCAGGTGAACATGACGGGCACTCATCCGTCTTCATGCCCTTTCTTTTACGCGGCCATCCGTTCCAGATGGATGCCGCCACCAGCAATGCCGCGCCCCCATCGATTCCCCACGCGGATAGGGCCGTCTCCGTGGGAAAGACGAAGTAGCCGCCAAGCAATGCGCCGGAACCCAACAGACCCAAAATAAAAGGCCCGTAGCCCCTGCGCGTTCTGGCGCGGAAGGCAAGCGATGCCAGGACAAACACCAGGGTGATGATGGTGAGCGGCAGTAGCCATGTGGTCTTCAGCAGAAATCCAAGCCCGATGGAACCCATGAAGCCCGCATAGGCCGGCCAGCAGGCAGGGCACAGCAGTCGGGGCAGAAAGGCAAGCAATGTGGCACCTGACAGGGTGCCCAAAGAGCTCCGCCATGAACTTTTCCGGCGACGACCATCGGCTGCTTTACCATTCGGCGAGGTTTTTCCAATAAAAGAAGGAAGAACTTCCTTGTGCATTTTTATGCTCCCTCGTGCTAGATGCCCCAAATATAAACCCCCGACCATGGTCCAGGGTCAAGCGCGGGAGTGCGCCGGTCATCACAAGCGGCGACCGGGTGAAGGATCGGTTCCTGCGGCGAAAGATTACAACTCAAGCATCAGCAATCCCTCGCGCATCGTGCGCGAGGGCAAGGGCTGGATGGTGCGCAATTGCATACGGGCGGCGGCTCCCAAGGCCGGTCCGGGTGCGGTCACGGCTTGCGACGAAGCATTCATGAAGCCGCCGGAGGGACGAGGCATCGAAATGAATACGCTGGCGCCGGTGGTGAGCATTCTCCCCTCTGTCATCCACGGCGGCGGTGGCGCGGCCGCCCCGTCCCATCCGGGTGTGGTACGCTAGGGTCCTAGAACCAGCGTCCGACCCAAGAGCGGTTCACTCCGGATTCCAGGCATCGGCGGCGAAGGCCGGATCGAGTTCCGTACCGGCCACATGGTTGGTGTAGTTGCTGAGCGTCTTCATGCCGATGCCGAGAATGACCTCCAGGATCTGGGAAGGCTCGTAACCGGCGTCCAGAAAATCGTTCACGACCTGTTCGTCCGGCCAGCCGCGGGTCTTCACCATTTCAACGGTCAGGCGGCGCAGGGCCTCCAGCCTTGAATCCGCGATCGGCTGGTCGTTGCGAATAGCCTGCACCACATCGTCCGGAACCTGCTGCATGCGGGCGACGGCCGAATGCGCCGCAACGCAATAGGTGCAAGCGTGGAAACGGCTGACTGCAAGCAGCACAACCTGCTGCTCGCAGGGACTGAGGCTGGTCTCTTCGAACAATCTTCCGAGTTCGAGATAGGCCGCCGCCAGAGCCGGGGCATTGGCCATCTTGCCGATGAGATTGGGAACGAAGCCGAACCGGTCGCGTGCGAGTTCCATCACCTCTCGTGCCCTGCCCGAGGCCGTATCGGGCGTGAGTGTTTGCATCTGTATCATCGTTGCCCTCCCCTATGTCTCCCCCACATCCTGCACGAAGGCGGGATGCAGTTGAAGGCGGTCCCCCCTTCCAGCCCACGCCACCTGCAGGGTGGAAACGGTATCAGGAGGTCCCGGATCTTGGTCCGAACAGGATGATGCCGGCGCCGATCAGGCAAACGAAAGCCCCAAGGGCATCCCAGCGGTCGGGAACCTTCCCCTCGACCAGCCACAGCCAGACGAGCGAAGCGGCGATGTACACCCCGCCGTAAGCGGCATAGGCGCGGCCAGCAAATGCGGCATCGACCCGCGTCAGAAGAAATGCGAACAGGGCCAGACTCGCCATGCCGGGTAGCAGCCATCCGATACCGCGCCCCAGCCGCAACCAGGCCCAGAAGGCGAAGCAACCGGCGATCTCGGCCAAGGCCGCGCCGGCATAGACGGCGATGGCATTCATCGCCCCACCCTACCATGCCGGCGGCAACCGGGGAG
>CAZHOU010000187.1:0-3028 GCA_964534165.1 uncultured Zetaproteobacteria bacterium | reverse complement strand
TGCGTTGGAGAATGAATCTCCAAGATGAAACCGCAGCTTGCGATCCGAGGTCAGACGGATGCAGAGATGACTATATTGCATTGGGCGGCGTCTGATATTCATTCACCGATCACAAGCCACCCATAATCTTACGGCATCCGTCGGCGACGGTTTGAAGATTCGGCCACTGGAATCGAGATCCAAGGCACCTCTGCCGCTTTGAGATCCGGGGCCGGCTTGCTAGCTTGCCGGGCATGAAAGGATCCAAGCGGCACCCGTCCCTGGAGGAGTTGCGGCGAGCCATCGACGCCATCGACGACGAATTGCTGGCCCTGATTGAGAAGCGGGCACAACTGGCGGCGCAGGTGGGCGAATACAAGCAATCGAACACCTCGGCCCCGTTCTATGTTCCCAGCAGGGAAGCGGAGATCATCCGCCGCCTGCTGAAGAAAAACCGCGGCCTCATCCCCGAGGAATCCCTCCATGCCATCTTCCGCGAGATCATCGGCGCCTGTCTGGCCCTGGAATCCCCGCTCGCCATCGCCTACCTGGGGCCGGAGGGCACCTTCACCCATGTGGCCAGCCGCCGCCAGTTCGGGGCCCAATCCCGCTACGCCCCCTGCAGGAGCCTGGACGAGGTCTTCGACGAGGTGGAATCCGGGCGCGCCGCCTACGGCGTCGTACCGGTGGAGAATGCCTTCGAAGGCGCCGTTACCCATACCCTGGATCTCCTGGTGGACAGCCATGTCCGTATCTGTGCCGAGATCCTGCTCGGCATCCACCACCACCTGATCGGCACCTGCTCCGATCTCGAGCGCATCGAGGTCGTCTACTCGCATCCACAGGCCCTGGCACAATGCCGCCGCTGGCTCGCTGCCCACCTGCCCGGGGCCCGTCTGCTGGAAACCGAATCCACGGCCCGGGCAGTGAACATCGTCGCAGAACACGGGGGAAAGGCGGGGAAAGGCGCCGCCTGCGCGGCCATCGCCTCACTGGAGGCGGCGGAGGCGGCGGGCCTGCCCGTGCTGGTCTCGAACATCGAGGATCATCACGACAACATCACCCGTTTTCTGGTCATCGGCCGGCACGATTCACCCCCATCGGGCAGGGACAAGACGGCCCTGGTCATGTCCGCCCGTGACCGTCCCGGCGCCCTGCACGACCTGCTGACACCCTTCCAGCGTCGCGGCATCGGTCTGACCCGTATCGAATCGCGGCCTTCCAGAAAAAAGCTGTGGGAATACGTCTTCTTCGTCGACATCCAGGGCCACCGCCAGGATGAGGATGTGGCCGCAGCGCTGGAGGAGATCCAGGCGCTTCCGGACAGCTTCCTGAAGATTCTGGGCTCTTACCCCGTGGCCGAACGCCTTTAACCCGCACGCACGCCGCCGGTTCCGCCTGCGTTCAACATGCGGATCGGGTAGGATATGCGAATGCGTGACTCCCTCACCAAGTCGGGTTTTCTCGCCGGTCTGCAGTGCCCGAAACGACTGTGGCTGCAAATCCACAAGCCGCAGGAGGCGATCCCAGTCGAACGACTGGCCATGCACCAGGGAATCGAGGTGGGCGAAATGGCGCGCCGGCTCCATCCCGGCGTCCTCGTCACCCCTCGCGGAGACTCGCAGGCGGCGCTTGAAGCAACGAGCCGACTGCTCGCCGACGACAATATCGGGGTCATCCACGAGGCCGCTTTCCGGCATCGGGGTCTGCTGGTCCGCACCGAAATGTTGGCGCGCGATGGAGACGGCTGGGTGTTGACGGAGGTGAAGGCCGCGACGAAGGTCAAGCCGCATCACATCCCCGACGTGGCGGTGCAGGCATGGGTGGTGCGCGGTTGCGGTCTGAAACTGCGGGCGATGTGCCTGATGCACGTGAACGCCGATTTCGTCTACCGCGGGGATGGCCGCTACTGCGGCTTGCTGGTGGCCGAAGATGTCAGCCGCGAAGTACGAGCTTGGATGCCCCGGGTGCCGGATCACGTGAAGACGCTGACGGCCTTGGTGGATGGAAAAGAACCGCGGGTGATGATGGGTAAGCAGTGCCTGGACCCTTACGAATGCGAATTCCGGGACTACTGCACGCCCGAAGAGGCGCCCGAGTTCCCGGTCACCGTGCTGCCGCATCTACGCGAACCGGAAAGAAGTGCATGGTCGATCCGATACGCCGACGTGCGGGACATTCCGGAAGGAGCGTTGCGCAACGAAGTCCAGCGGAGGGTGTGGCGCTCCACCCGCAGCGGCAGGGAGGATGTGAACGCCACCGCCGTGGCGGCCCTGCGGGGGTTGCCGTGGCCGCGCTATTATCTCGATTTTGAGACCATCGGCCTGGCCGTGCCGAGCTGGATCGGCGTGCGCCCTTACATGCCGGTGCCGTTCCAGTGGTCGTGCCACACCCACCACGCCGACGGCCGGCTGGAACATGCGGAATTTCTGGACGTCTCCGGAGACGATCCACGGCGTCCGTGCGCCGAATCCCTGCTCGAACATCTGAAGGAGGACGGCATCGTGCTGGCCTACAACGCCGGCTTCGAGAAACGGGTGCTGCGATCCCTCGCCGATCATCTTCCCGACCTGCGCGAACGCTTGCTGGCCGTTCGGGCGCGGACCGTGGATCTGTTGCCGCTCGTGCGCCGGGCCTATTACCACCCGTTGCAGAAGGGCTCGTGGTCGATCAAGCGCGTTCTCGAGGCACTGGCCCCGGAATTGAGCTACAAGGGCCTTAAAGGCATACATCACGGCGACGAGGCCCAACTGGCGTGGCTTCAGGCGGTGGCAGCCGGGGCGGAGGAAAAGACGAGACTTTCCGGACAGTTGCGGGAATATTGCAAGCACGACACGCTGGCGATGGTGAAAATCGTCACCACCCTTACGAAGCAAACGCGGTGAGTGGGAAGCAAGAAGATCGGGCAAACGACCGCGGGAGATCAAGGTGCGAAAGAAGACGCCGCCGGCGCAGGTGCAGAAATCCGGCAGGGAATACGACCGCAAACACCTGAAGTGTAGGAATTAACCGCGTTGTTTACAGAATTTCCAGCATGTGGAGGTTCTGT
>CAZHOU010000186.1:0-3031 GCA_964534165.1 uncultured Zetaproteobacteria bacterium | reverse complement strand
TCATTCCCATCCTTCCATTCCCGCCACGTTCAGGGATTGATAAAGCTCCAGAAGACGGGCGATGTGAGGCCGAGGCAGGTAATGCGAGGTCACGTGCGCCGCCGCAGCCTTGCCCATCCGCCGTCGCAAATCCGGATCATCGAGCAGTTCGAGAATGGCTGCGGCCATGGCATCGGCATCCCCGGGTGGAACCAGCCGCGCCAGCCGGCCGCCGGCGCTGACCTCCTCGATGACCTTCGTGCGGGGAGCCACGCATGCGCAGCCTGCATACATCGCCTCCACCAGCGAAAGGCAGAAGGCCTCCCTCGAACAGGGGTGGACGTACACATCCGTTGCGGACAGCAGGGCATGAACATCCCGGCACCGACCGGGAAGGTTTACGCGACCCCGAAGACCAAGTTCAGCGATCAGATGCTCCAGGTTGGGGCGTTCATCGCCCTCGCCGGCGATGGTCAGCCGGCAATCCGGCTTTTGCGCCGCGACACGCCGGAAGGCATGCAGCAGCAACGGAAATTCCTTCACTTCCCGCAGGCCGCCCATGGCGGTCAGGGCGGTGGCATGATTCCGCACCGGAGCAAAATCCGGCCGGCCGCCGAGCCGCTCCGGGTCGATGCAGTTGGGGAGCACGACCATGCGTGTTTCGGGATAGGGAACGCATGCGGCGAGATGCGCCGCCTGCGCATGCGATACGGTCACCACCTTCGCGGCCATTCGGGCCAACAGGCGAGCGTAGAGGCGCTCGCGGTGACCCATCCACTCGTTCATTCCGTGCTCCTCCATCAGGATGCACCGGCAGCCCGCCAGGCGCGCGGCCGGAATGCCGTGGCGATGGGCCTCGAAAAGGCAGGTGTGGACGATGTCCGGCCGCAAGTCCCGCAACCGAGCGCGCAGCCGCAGCATCAATCGCACGGAGGGCAGGGACTTGCGCCATCCCATCTCGACCACCCGGATGCCCTCGGTCGTCATTTGTTCGCCGATCCTGCCCTTGCCCCGCAGGCAGACGACGGTCCACCGCAGCCTTTGGGGCAAGCCGGCTTGCTGCCGCATATGTCGAAGGGTCGTCCAACGCAGGATCTCGGTCCCACCCAAGTCCAGGGTTTCGTGGATATAAACGAGGTGGAGGGATTGCGTCATGCCGGTTCCAGTCGCGCAAGGCATGCGCGAAGGGCACGTCTTCCGGCGCGGTTGGTCGGCCAAGCGCGGAGGCCTTGGCCATGGTTCTGCGTCCGAATCAAGCCAGGGTCCGCGAGCGCCCTGGATGGGCCGGGAAGCGTATCTTGGGTCCCTGCTGGCCAGTTTCGCAACGGCACGGCTTCATCCCGGGACGGGTACTCGGCGGGTGAGAGCGGGCCCTTTCGTCGGGATCCCCTTTTTATACAGGCTGCGCACATTGACAACGAAGAAGAGTTCATTGGCCCGCACCGCCCTGCGGAAGTAGCTGTAGTCGTTTCCTTCGAGTGTTCTCCTCAGAGCCCGCAGCAGCAATTTGGCCGCCCCCTTGATGCTTCGCCAGCCGGTGTTCGGTCGCAAATCGTTCATGGCATCCAGGGCCAGTAGCTTCATTCTCTGCATGGACGGTTTCAGCTTGTAGGAGTATACGCCGTCGAAATCAATGCGGCCGAACTGCGGCGGCAGGCTCACGATTTCGCCCGCATCGCCGAAGGGGTAGTATTCACTCAGGGGATCATGATTTGTGTAGAGCAGCAACCGGCCAGATTGAAGGTGCAGGCTCTTGATGGCCTCGATCAGGGCCAGCGTGGCCATCTTGTGGTCCGGATGCCGGTCCAGAACGGGATGGGGCGCAAGGAACAGATCGGGGTGGACGGCTGCAATGACATGGCGCAGATCGCGCACGAGACCGTCCCAGGTGGCGCGACCGTCCGGATGCGGCAGCTGCAACCTGGAATCCTTCGGGCCTCGGAAGACGTTGATCGAGGCGACACCCGTGGTCATCGAGCGCACGGGGGCTTTTCGGTCTTCGTGCATCTTCATCAGTGTCCCGTCAAAGTATCCCAGGTTCAGGCATCGCTCCGGCGTGAGACCGCCCAGCAGGGGGACGGTGAGGCTGTTCCAGACGCGCATCCTTGCTTTCGCGATGAACTGCTCCCGATTGTCGGCATAGATTCTGCCGTATTTGATGTCGCCGCCGTCGCCGGCAGTCACGGTCACGATGTAGGCGTCATGGCCGCTGTATAGGCCGCAGGCGGCGATTTCAGCATCGTCCGGATGCGGGGCGAGAACCAGGATTCTCGCATGCTTGAGATCGATGGCGTTTTTCAAGCGGATGAGGTTGACCGTTTGGTCGTCGATCCGTACATGACGCCCGGTCAGGGAAAGTGTTGTACCCGCATCCAGGGGTAGACCGCTGAGATTCAGATATCTCGTGCCTGCCCCGCCCCGTTCGATGGTCTGGACGAGCATCCGGCCGCCGCTGTAGACAAACACCTTCGGGTCGAAGAAGCGGCCCACCGGGGTCGTGCGTAACCGGATTTTCAGAAATACGGTGTCCCCCGCCGGAATCGGGTCGCCGATGACGAATTTTCCGTTGCGCATGCGGTGGCGGGAAAGGACGGGATGTGCGGATGTGAAATCGTAGACATAGTCTTTTCGTACATCGTAATGATACACGGCGTTTCTTTCCTCGTACGCAACGATGCCTGCATAAAGCAATGCCGGAACAAGGACCAGCATGAGGTAGAGGTTTTTTTCCATGGGCACACTTCTACGCATGCCGGCGCCGCCCGAGACCCGCGATTTTCCGTGGACAGGAAAGATCGCGGAAACAATTTTCCGGCGTAGTGGTTGACTTCCAACCGGGCCTTGCCGTTCCGGCCTCGTTTGCAGGCCATGCATGCCGATTCCGTTTGTTCATCCTTCCTCCCGCCGCCACTTTAGCGCAAAGTGTTCTCTTGTGCCCGCAGGTCAGTCCGGATTTTACAGGGAAACGCGGATGGAGGGCGCGACTTCGGTGTCAGAAGACCCCTCATCCGGTGATTGGTGATCCGTAATTGGTGATTGGAGGAACACCAAT
>CAZHOU010000185.1:0-3098 GCA_964534165.1 uncultured Zetaproteobacteria bacterium | reverse complement strand
GGCCTCACTTCCCTTTCTCCCCGCTACGATCCCCCTAAGTCCGACAGACTGCTAGAATGGACTTGATGCCCGAGGATCCCAAGCCTTCCTGCCTGCGCTTTGTGCCCGCGCCTCTGCGGGAACGGGCACAGCGCGTACTCTCCGTATCCCCCCTGTTTGCCGCCCTGGTGCGCGACATGGATGCGGCCGCCTGTCGCTCCCTTTTCCGGGAACGGTCACGCGCCCTGTTGCCGGACGGTGGGTCCCAGTGGGTGCCGCCTCTCGAGAGCGAGGAGGCCGAGACCTGCATGACGCATCTGCGCCGCTGCAAGCGGCGGGGGCTTGCACATGTGATCTGGTGGGAATTGGGTCTCTCGGCGGATATCGAGCGTTCCTGGATGGCGCTGTCGGATTTCGCCTCGGGCCTTCTGCAGCAGGCCATCGACATGAGCGCCCGCCTGCTTGCTCCGCGTTACGGGCGCTTGCCGGCGGCCCGTTTCTGCATCATCGGCCTGGGAAAGCTGGGCGGCAGGGAACTCAATCTCGGGTCCGATGTCGATCTGATGTTCATCTACGAGGGGAGCGGCGAGAGCGAGGGCGGACGAACCCGTGTCTCGGCGCAGGACTATTTCTCGACTTTCTGCCGGCAGTTGATCCGACTCATCCACGAACGCACGGATGCAGGCATGGTTTGGCCCGTGGACATGCGCCTGCGGCCCGGCGGTTCGGGTGGTCCCATATGCATGAGTCTTGAGGCAACACTTGGCCATTATCAGAATTACGGCCAGACTTGGGAGCGTGCCATGCTGATCAAGGCCCGTCCGGTCGCCGGCGATCCGGCGTTGGGGCGTGCCTTCCTTGACGGCATCGAACCGTTTATCTATCGCCGATATCTCGATTACACGACGGTGGCGGCGCTTTCCGAAATGAAGCGCAGAATCGACGTTCGCGCCGGTGGTCGGGGAGTCGGCGCAGGCTTCGATGTCAAGCGCGGTCGCGGCGGCATCCGCGAGGTCGAGTTCGTGATTCAGGCCATGCAATTGATTCACGGCGGCCGCCGTCCGGAGTTGAGAACACCGACCAGTCTGGCGGCGCTCGGGCGGCTTGAGTGCGCCGGTCTGATCCAGCCCGTTGAAGCCGCGCAACTTGCGCGCGCCTACCGCTTCTGGCGCCGTGTCGAACATGCCCTCCAGGCCCGCATCGGTGAACAGACCCATCGACTCCCCACCGATTATCCCGCCTATCTCTCGGCCGCTCTGAACGCTTGTGACGTCGAGGAAGGGCTTCGCCGTCATGCCCGCAATGTGTCCCGAATCTTCCACAAACATGTGTCGCCGCTGCCGCGGGAACCCACATGCGACTGGCTGGGGGAGAGCGAGGCTCTTCTCTCCGACGTGGATCCGGACAAACGGAAGCGGATCAAGGCGGCACTTGAGCGACTGAACAATGTGCTTGCACGCGGGCTGCTCCCGGAACGAAGCCGTGGACAGATCAACCGTTTTCTGGATGCGGCCATGCCCCAGTGGCTGGACGATGCCAACGGCATCACGGCGTTGGAGGCCTTCGTCGATCTCGTTCGTACCATCTCCGGCCGCGCCACGTGGCTGGATCTGTTGGCCACGCATCGCGGTGCCCGGCAGTGGCTGATCGGAGTGCTCGCGGCCAGTCGCTACCTGTCCGATCATATCGTCCGCGACCCATCGTGGCTCGAATGGCCGCTCGCGAGCGAGAGGGGGGAGACCGATATCGACAACATCTGCCTCCGGATCGAGGAGCTGACCCCCGTATCACGGGTGGGAGATACCCTCGCGACCCTGGGGCGACTGGTGGACCAGGCCCGGGTTCACTGCGCGCTCGCCATCGACGCGCACCGGGCCGATCCGTTGCAGATCGGCTCCTGGCTTTCGGCGGTGGCCGACGCCGCCACGCGGGCGGCGCTTCGCCTCTCCCTGGCGCGCATCGGCCTGCCTCCCGATTTCCCCCTTGTGGCGTTGGCCATGGGCAAGCACGGGGGCCGGGAGATGGGATTGGTGTCCGATCTGGACATGGTCTTTATTCTCGTGCATGCGCATGCGGACACAATGATTGCCGGGCGCAGCGCACGCGAGCAGGCCCAGAGACTCGGCCGTCGCATCATCCAGATTCTGTCCGCAAGTCCGCCCTTCGGCGCCGGTTTTGATTTCGATGCGCGTCTTCGCCCTTCCGGAAGCGGCGGTATCCTGGTGACAACCCTGGAGAGTTTTCGCGACTACCAATGGACCAAGGCGCAAACATGGGAGCATCAGGCTCTCTGCCGCGCCAGGCCGGTGGCAGGGCCGCCGGTTGCGCAGGCATCCGTGGCTGCGGTGGTGCAGGAGGTGCTCGCCATGCCGCGCGATCCCCGGGCCGTGGCGGTGGATGTGTTGCGGATGCGGCAGAAGATGCTCCGGCATCTGGCCAGTCGCCGGGCGGACCGGCTCGATGTCAAACAGGATGCCGGCGGTTTGGTGGACATCGAATTCCTGGCGCAATACGCCCGTCTTGCTTTCGGCGGCGATTTCACGGGCTGCGTGGAGACACTGCGCCATCTGTCGCCGCAGGCACCGCCCGCCTGGCACCGCCGGCGCGATTGCCTGTGCCGGACGTGGATCGATTACCGGCAGATGGAGAACGCGTTGCGCGTCGAATTGTGGCGCTCCATCCGCCACTTGCCCGTGGACGCGGGTGCCGACGAATGGCGGACCATTCGCCGCCATACGCGCATCCAGTCACCGCAGGCGCTTCAGGACCTCATGCGCAAGACTCATGCCTGCTTCCTGCACCTGCTCGGGGCCCGAGAGGACGAAGGGCCGAGGACGAAAAATCGGTGATTGGCAAAAAAGGCGGTGACTGGTGATTGGTGATTGGTGATTGGCAATAAAGGCAGTGATTGGTGATCGGTGAATTTTCTGTCTTCTGTTCTCTGTCCCCTGATCCCTGATCCCTGATCCCTGGGAAGGGCCGAGGACTGAGTTGTGAGACGTAAGACGTAAGACGTGAGACGTGAGATGTGAGATGTGAGACGGGAAAGCGAAGGACCGAGGTGCGAGTGGCGAGGGCCGACTCCCGCCCCTGTAGAAGGGATCTCCAGATCCCGAATC
>CAZHOU010000184.1:0-3119 GCA_964534165.1 uncultured Zetaproteobacteria bacterium | reverse complement strand
AGCAGGTGGCCATCCACCTCATATGAATTTACAGCAGTATAGGGACTCAACCCAGTGGATCTCCGTTTCCGGATGCTCTTCGTGGAAAATTGGGATAACCTGTGCCGGTGCATCTGTTGAAAAAGACGACCGATCCGGTGGAACTTCAGGCGGTGGTGGATGCCTTGCATACCCGGGGCATTGAGTGTCGGGTGGAAAATGCCGGCATGCGCGCCTTGCTGCCTTTGCCGGATGTGATGGATGCGCGCGTTTTGGTGCACGACCGGGACCGGATCGCGGCCGAACAGGTATTGCGCGATCTCCAGGCGAATGCCTCCGATCCTTGATTGCGGAGCGGTCAAGGAGGAAAGCCCCGGATTGACAAGGCGATGGCACGGGCAACGGCCGGTAAGGAGAGGTCGATGATTGCAGGTGCGGTATGCCTGCTGTCCGGCCTGCACCTGCTGTTTTCACGGCCGGAACTTCGCTCCTTGCTAGGACGTATGTTGTCTCTTCTCATCCTGCTTCTGTTCGTCCTTTCGATCGGCGTTTTCTGGCTTGCGGACTATCTGGGAGAGGGTTGGTTGCCGCAGGACGACACCTGGTACCGGAGTCTTCTTTCATGTCTGTTGTGGGGTGCCTCCCTGGCACTGTCGATCCTGGCGGCGGTGGTGGCCTATCCGACCCTGGGGGCGGCGGTGGCGGCCCCATGGCTGGATCGTCTGGCTGCCGCCGTCGAGTCCCCGACGAATGCCGCAACCCACGAAATATCCTTCGCACGGGCGATGGCGCACAGTTTGGGCAATTCCATCCGCCCGCTGTTCGAATTGTTGAAGACGGGAGTTCTGGCCCTGATCCTGTTCCTGATTCCGTGGATCGGTCCAGTTGCCGCCACCTTGCTGTGGATCGGAGCCGGCATACGTTACCTGAACTACGAACTGATGGATGCCGTTGCCAGCCGCAGGGGTTGGAACTTCCAGCAGCGGCGTCGGGAACTGAAACGACGCCCGTTCTTCTTTTTCGGTTTCGGCGGTCTGGCCATGTTGATGTTGTTCGTTCCCATCCTCAATCTCGTCGTTCTGCCCGCGGCGACCGTGGCGCTCAGCCGCCGGGGCCTTGGGGAGCCTTGAGGAGGTTTCCGGCTTCCTGGACGACGAAGTCACGGAAAGCTTGGGCCACGGTGGAGAAACGTTTGTCGTGGCGATGGACCAGGCGCCAGTGGCGGATGATCGGGAAGTCCTCGACATCGAGGATCCGAATGCGTTCGAGGGCCAGCTCCATCTCCAGCGTATGAATGGAAACCACCCCCAGACCGAGACCGGCTTGGACGGCCTGTTTAATGGCTTCCGAGGAGTTCATTTCCATGCTCACGGTGAGTTCGATCTCGTGCCGGGCCAGAAATCGCTCGACGGCGGCACGCGTGCCGGAGCCGCGTTCGCGCACAATGAAGGCATGCCGGCCAAGTTCGCGCAGGGGAATGCGGCTGCGGTTGCAGAGCGAGTGCGTCGGGGCGGCAATCACCACCAGTGGATTCTCCATAAAGATCTCGTCACGCACCGGCATACCCGCCGGTGGTTTGCCCATGATGACGATATCCGAGTCGTTGTCTTCCAATGCCCTGAGCAGGCCGTCGCGATTGGCGACGCTCAGGCGTACCTGCACCCCCGGGTGGCGGTTGCAGAAGGCGGCCAGCAGCCTGGGAGCGAAATAATTGGCCGTGGAAGCCATGGTCAGGGACAGGTGCCCGCGTTTGAGTCCCTTGAGTTCATCGAGTACATGCCCGGTTTCCTCCAATTGCCGCCGGATGTCGTGGCTGCACCGCAACAGCTCGCGTCCGGCTTCAGTCAGGCACATGCGTTTGCCGCTGCGCTCGAACAGGGGCAGGCCCACTTGCGCCTCGAGTTGGCGGATCTGCATGGATACGGCCGGTTGCGTCATGTACAGGGCCTTGGCCGCCTGGGTATGGCTCCGATGCGTGGCCACGGCCTCAAAGATGTGCAGTTGTCGCAGGGTCAGGTTCATGGGTACCATCCATAACAAAAACTTATGATATGCATCATAACATTTGATTTGATGTTATGGAATCCCCCGCTTAAGGTTCGCATCACGGCAAGAGGGGTCTATACTCGATCATCCCGACGACAGACTGCCGGTGCCGACACAATACTGCACTCCCACAGGAGGGAACTGAAGATGGATCAATCGAATCGTTACGTCGATCTGAGTCTCAAAGAGGAAGACCTGATCGCCGGCGGCAAGCATCTGCTGGCTGCCTATCGCCTCAAGCCGAAGCCCGGCTACGGATTTCTGGCCACAGCCGCGCACGTGGCGGCAGAATCCTCGACCGGTACGAACGTCGAGGTGTGCACCACCGACGATTTTACGCTCGGCGTGGACGCCAAGGTTTACGAAGTCGACGAGGAGGCCTTCGGCGAGGCCGGTGGCCTGATCAAGATCGCCTACCCGGTGGATTTGTTCGACCGCAACCTGATCGACGGCAAACACATGATCGCCCACGTCACATCGATGATCATCGGCAACAACCAGGGCATGGGCGACATCATCGGCCTGCGCATGCTGGACTTCATGGTGCCCGAGGTCATGGTCAAGAATTTTGACGGTCCTTCCGCCAACATCACGAACCTGTGGCGTGTGCTCGGACGGCCGGAAGTCAACGGTGGCTTCATCGTCGGCACGATCATCAAGCCCAAGCTTGGACTGCGTCCGAAGCCTTTCGCCGACGCCGCCTATTCCTTCTGGCTCGGCGGAGACTTTATCAAGAACGACGAGCCTCAGGGCAACCAGCCGTTTTGTCCCACCAAGGAAGTGATCCCATTGATCGTGGAGGCGATGAAGCGGGCCCAGGACGAGACGGGGCAGGCCAAGCTGTTTTCCGCCAACATCACCGCCGACGATCCGGCGGAGATCGTCGCCCGCGGTGAGTACATCCTGGAGACGGCAGGGGAACTGGCCGACCATTTCGCCTTCCTCGTCGACGGCTTCGTCGCCGGTCCCAGTGCCGTGACCACGGCGCGGCGCAACTTCCCGAACAATTTCCTGCATTATCATCGCGCCGGTCATGGCATGGCCACCTCGGAGGTGAATCCGCGTGGGTATACGATGCTGTGCCACATGAAGAT
>CAZHOU010000183.1:0-3127 GCA_964534165.1 uncultured Zetaproteobacteria bacterium | reverse complement strand
CCCTATCCCTACTACGCGCCCTATTCTTCGCCTTTCTACGGCTATTACGCCTATCCCGCCCCTCCTCCACCCAGAGCGCCGGCATCGAGAACCCCCGAACGCGGTGAAAGAGGAAGTTATTTACACCGGGATGAACTGGCCGGTGACCGCATCGTGCATTCCCGCAACGGCTGGGAACTGTTGCAGCAGCATCGTCCCGATGAGGCCCTGAATGCATTCGCCACCGAGGCCCAAGCCCATCCACGCCAGGGCATGCCCAAGGTCGGATACGCCCTGGCCACGGCCGAGAACGGCAAGCTCGACCGTGGCGTCTGGGCCATGCGCCGGACCTTGCGCTTCGAGACTGAGGCGCTGCGCTACATGGAAGTGAAACCGGCATTGCGGGAAAGTATCCGCAAACTCATCCGTCGCTATGAATACGAAAGAGGCCACGTGAAGGCCGTGGACGCCGCCTTCATGCGCGCCTCCCTGCATTATCTGCTGCACGAGAATCGTCAGGCACGGGCGGAGATGAAGCAGGCCGTGCAACTGCACGACGACCACGCCAGCATCCACAATCTGCACAAACTCATCACGGAAATGTAAGCAAGCCACGGCCCTCGCTGTGCCCGAATCAAGCCCGTCCTTTTCGCGCCACCGACGAATGTCTATGCTTCTTGAAATCCCGTGGGATCGCGGCGGTTGGGGGAGAAGAAAAAAAATGAAAAAGCTATTGATCGGCATCGGCATCGTCCTGGCCATCCTCATCGGTATCATCGTCTATTCCGTGTTGTCCCTGGACGATATCGTCAAGGGCGCGATCGAGACCTATGGCTCGCAGGCCATCGGCACGAAGGTCAGGGTGGAAAAGGTTTCGATCAACCTGAAGAACGGGGTTGCCGTCATCCGGGGACTGCGCGTCGCCAATCCCGGAGGCTTCAGCACTCACGATATCTTCACGCTGGCCATGATCCGCGTTGAGATCGATACGGATTCGGTGCTGAAAAACCCAGTGGTCCTCGACAAGGTGATCGTCCGCAATCCGGAATTTTTCTATGAAATCAACCGCTCCGGCCAATCGAACGTGGATGTGCTGAAGAAGCGTCTGACCCCCGGCGGTGCCAAGGCGAAGGCCGGGAAGGGTCCGGCCCCGGCCCGGGAACAGGTGAAGATGATCATCCGCAGGCTGGTGGTCGAAAACGGCAGGGCGACAGTGAAAATCGCCGCCCTCGGTGGCAAGCAGCAACGGGTGGGCATCCCCCGTATCGTGCTCACGGACGTGGGCAAGAAAAGCGGCGGCGCCACGGCGGTGGAAGTGGCGCGCATCCTGGGCGCGAAGTTGGTGAAAAACATTCAGATTTCGGTGGCCGGCCTGGGCGTCAAAAAATACCTGCGCAAACCGGCCGAGTTACTGAAGAACGGCTTGCCCGTCGATGCCGGTCCCCTCGGCCGCACGCTGGAAAAATCCATCGGCGGCAAGCTCAAGGGCCTGCTTGGAAGATAACCCCTATCTCGGACTGATGGACCGCAGAATGCGTTTCAGGGTCTGCTCGATCTCGGCCAGCTTTTCGCGCACTTCCCGCGACGCCATGCGGGCATCGGCAGGCATGGAAGTCGAATTCGACACCAAGGCGGTATTGCTGTGTGTGTTCGCGTCCGATATGGCGCACAACACAGGCAACGTTCGGCAACAACACCGGCGATCCCGTATCCAGGCGGAGATTGAGTCGCAGCCTCTTCCCCAAACCGTAGGGCTTGGGAGAAACGAAACACATTCCGAACTGATTGAAATCCATCCAGTTGACGACCTGCGGTCTCGTAAGGCGCGACAACAACCCCGAGGCCTGCACCGTCACATAGAGGTTGCCGTGGCCGTAACGGTTCGTCCTGCGCCGTTCACCTTGCGTTCGTGCTTCGCATCGTTCGACACCCATTCCCTTCCCCCGAACACCTGTCTCGAATCTTTCGTAAGACCCTTTGCAGGAAAGCAATACTAGCCCGCATTTTCATGACGCCAACGCAAAGAGGCAATCTTTTGTGGCGCTTGGCCTGTCCATGCGGCCAATGAGGACGGGGTGCTGAGGACCGAGGGGGAAAAGTGAATGGTGATTCGTAATGGGGATTGGTGCCAGCGCCGCGAAGGACGGAAACAAGAACAAATCGCGGCCTTGCTCCGCCCTGTCTTCAGGCCATGGTCCGCCTGAGCTTCTCCATGGCCCGAGCTTCCAACTGGCGCACGCGCTCGATCGAAACGCCGAAATCCGCGGCCAGGGTTTTCAAGGTGGCCGGTTCCGCCGCAAGGTGCCGTCGCTTGATCAACTCACGCTCGCGAGCGGGAAGCTGCGCCAGCGCCCGGTGCAGAAGATCGCTGCGTTTCCGCCGCCAATCGTTCTCCACCACGACATCCTCGGGTGAGGGCTCCGGCGCCGGCAGCGCACGAACCGTACCGGCATCGTCGCCGGTTTCGGCATCGAGCGACACATCCCGTTGCAAAAAGGCACTTGCGGCCTCCTGGTATTCGCGCCCGGAAAGGCCGTATTCCTTCCCCACCTCTTCGGCGCCGCCCCCTTCCATGGCGGCGATGGCGTGTTTCGCCTTTTGCAGCCCCGCAAACACCTTGCGCTGCAATTTGGTGGTCCCAAGCTTGACGATGCTCCAGGAGCGCAGAATGAAGTCGTGGATGGCGGCGCGCACCCACCAGGCCGCATAGGTCATGAGCCGGAAACCGCGCTTCGGATCGAAGCGTTTGACCGCCTGCATCAGGCCGATGGCTCCCTCCTGGATCAAATCCATCTCCGGCAGACCGAAGTGGCGGTATTCGCGTGCAATGGCGGCGACAGCATGCAGGTTGGCACAAACCAGGGTCTTGGCTGCATCCACGTCCCCCTGGCGGCGCCAACGCATGGCGAGATGCATCTCTTCTTCGCGTGAAAGGCGAGGATAACGTCGTATCTCCTTGCGAAACAGGGCCAAACTATTCATCGTCGCTGTTGAGGAAAGCAAAGCGGCACCTCCATGATCGGATTGCCCGTGACTTGCGCACTTGCGGCGCAAGGGCCGCGCAAGCTCATCGAGATGTCTGTCCCTGTCAAGTGGGAGCCTTTTCCAATATGAAATGAGCCTGAAATATCTGATGCGTCTGTCCATC
>CAZHOU010000182.1:0-3139 GCA_964534165.1 uncultured Zetaproteobacteria bacterium | reverse complement strand
CAACTCCTTCATGCTTTTCGATCTTTCGAATACCTACGCATGGTCATCATGAAAATCCGGGCTAGGACGCAACCCTAAGGCCGTGCTGTCCGAGCAATGGGCGGTCACCTGAACGAAGGCAGATTCCTATCGCGTTGGCGGTTTAAATCCGCAACAATACCCCCATGAAAAAACCCGATGTCGAGGCCTTCACCGACGGCGCCTGCTCCGGCAATCCGGGGCCGGGCGGCTGGGGCGTGGTGCTTCGATACGGCCAATCGGAAAAGGAATTCTGCGGCGGCGAGGTCCAGACCACCAACCAGCGCATGGAACTCACCGCCGCCATCGAGGCCCTCAAGGCCCTGAAGCGACCCTGCCGCGTGCATCTTTTTTCCGATTCCCGCTACGTGGTGCAGGGCATGCGCGAGTGGATCCACAACTGGAAGAAGAACGGGTGGAAAAATGCCAACAAAAAGCCGGTGGCCAACGCCGAACTATGGCGCGAACTCGACCGCCTGGCGGCCCGGCACGAGGTGCAATGGGAATGGGTCAAGGGCCATGCCGGACATGCGGAAAACGAGCGCGCCGACGAATTGGCGCGTGCGGGCATCGAGGCCGCAATTCATAAACGACCCGATCCATAGACCGGGGAAGGCCCGAGGCGCCCGTTCGGTCCGATTTTCTCCTGTTGGCGTCAGCTTCGCAGAAGTTTTCCGGCTATTTCAATGACATGCGCGCCGTAAGAACGTGCGGCCACGAGCTGGGCATCGGTGATGCCCGCCGGCATGCCGTCATGGGCGCCGGTACGGGCATAGGGACCCCAGTGGAGACCACCGTCGGCGTAACCAAGGGAGGACTTGGGGAAACCAACGACGATCATCCCATGCTCGAGGAAATTGGCGCACAAGCCGGCCAGTGTCAGCTCGACCCCGCCGCCGGCACCGCCGAAGCCGCCGCCGGTGGCGAACATCCCGGCCACCTTTCCTTCCAGGGCGTTCTCCATCCACAGTTCGGAACAGCAATCAATGAAGCGCTTCATCGGCCAGGCGATGCCGCCCATATGCACCGGCGTGCCGAACAGGATCACATCGGCCGTGACGAGATCGTCCGGCTTGCTCTCCACAGCCTTGCCTACGTGCACGACTGCATCCGGATCGGCGGCGCGAATGCCCGCGACCACGGCCCTGGCCATCTTCTCCGTGTTGCCGTAGTCCGAATGATAGATGACGCAAGCCCGCATCGCCTCAGGCATGACCCACCTGATCGGAAAGCTGCGCCTTGGTGATTCCCACCGTCTGCGCCCCCAGGATCCAGCGTTGTTCAACGGGGCAATGGAAAACGAGAAAATTGCTGGAAGGAACGATCAACCAGTCGTTGCGGTTGATTTCATCCTCGAGCTGTCCCGCTCCCCAACCGGCGTAGCCGAGAATGAGCATGAAATGCTCCGGGCCCTCACCGCGAGCGATATCCTCCAGGATGTCACGCGAAGTCGTCAGATGGATCTCCGAAGTGACACACAAGGTGGACTCATAGATCTGCCAACCGTCGTGCAAGACAAAGCCGCGAAACGGCTCCACGGGCCCTCCCTCGAAGGTTGGGCGGTCGATTGCCGCCGCCTTTTTCAGATTCATATCCTCGAGCACGGCCCCAACCGTAATGGCTTGCGGGCGATTGATCAGCAACCCCATGCTGCCCTCGCGATCATGGTGGCAGAGCAAAACGACGCCGTCGGCGAAGTTCGGATCCTTCAAGGACGGCATCGCAAGCAGCAACTGACCCTTCAATTCACTTGTTCGCATTCGCATCCTCTCGACTCATGCTCGCGGCCAGTTTCAGGGCTTCAATGAGACTACTGTAGGACACTTTTCCGCTGCCTGCACGCGCAAGGGCCGTGCCATGGTCGACGCTGGTACGGACAAATGGAAGCCCCAGGGTGACATTGACCGTCTCCCCGAAGTCGAGGGCCTTGATCGGAATCAGGGCCTGATCGTGATAGCAACAGACAATGGCATCAAAGGCATCGCGATGGCCGGCGGCGAACAGGGTGTCGGCGGCAAGCGGCCCTTGGACGCGAATGCCTTCTTTCCGGGCGTCGGCCACGGCCGGGGCGAGCACCTCCATCTCTTCGCGGCCGAAATGGCCGCGCTCGCCGCCGTGAGGGTTCAGGGCGCACAGGGCCAAGCAGGGGTGGGCGAGTGCAAAGAACCGTTTGAGGCCGCGATCCGTGATGCGAATGCTGCGGCGAACATCCATCCCTCGCAGTTCCGCAGCGACATCCTTCAGTGCCAGATGGGTGGTGAGCAACGCCACACGCAGTTTCCGGCTGGCCAGCATCATGACCACCGCGTCCACGCCGGCGATATGGGCCAGGAATTCGGTATGCCCGGGGAAGATGAAACCGGCATCCCGAAGCACGGCCTTTTCAATCGGACCGGTGACAATGGCCGCAGCGGTGCCCTGCATGCATGCCCGGGCGGCGGCCTCGATGCATGCAATCACGGCCGGAGCCGTGCTCGGTTGTGGCCGACCTGCAACCACGTCATTCCCATCCCCGACGCCGGGATTCCAGCAATGCAGGACTCCGGAAGATGCCAAAGGCCGCCCAACTTCACGGACGGAAACATCGAGGCCCAGCAGGGCGGCGCGACTGCGCAGCCAGGATGGGGGGGCACAAATGCACACCCCGGCGAACAGCTCCGGCGCGGAGTGCCAGGCCAGGAGTGTGCAATCGGGGCCAATGCCGGACGGTTCACCCAGAGTCAGCAGTATCGGTTTTTCAGTCACGGATCAAGGGCAACTTCTACGTTCCACAACGGCCTTGGCCCGGAGGTTCGCGAGCCAGCGCGGCAACTGGTCCTGCATCTCGAGATTGAGCAGGATGTTCTGGATCTGGTCACGATGCGCCTCAAAGGAATTCGGATCCACATGCCTGCGCTCGATGACGCGTATGATGTGCAGCCCGAAGGGTGTCTGCACAACCCCACTTGTTTCGCCGGCCTTGAGGGAAAAGGCCACGCGGTCAAAGGCGGGCACCATCGTCCCGCGTCTGAACCAACCGAGATCGCCGCCCTTGGACGCACTCGGTCCCTGGGAACTCCCGCCCCCCCCGGCGCCGAACTCCTCGCCGGCATCGCCCTTCACACCCTTGGCACTCTGCTCG
>CAZHOU010000181.1:0-3142 GCA_964534165.1 uncultured Zetaproteobacteria bacterium | reverse complement strand
TGGCTGATCACTGCACGATCTGCCACAAATGTGCAGCGCCGTGCCCGGTCGGGATCGATTTCGGCGATGTCACCGAACGCATGCGTGCCCTGCTGCGGGACAAGGGCCAAGCCCGCTTCAATCTTGGCACCCGCCTGTCGCTCATGTTCCTGACGGCCAAGGAGCCGCAGTTCGTGCACCTGTTGCGGCGGACGGTCATCGGCTGGGGATACGCCGCCCATCGCGCCGTGCATCGACTGGCACAGGTGGTGGGAGTCGTCGAGGATGTGCCGGCGGCCAAGCGCAACCTCGACGGCGTGCCGGCGCAACTCATCCAGTTCATCGAGCGACCGCTGCCGAACCTGCCGCAGACAACGGCCCGTGCCTTGCTCGGTATCGACGGCCGCAATCAAAACGAGATCCCGATCCTGCGCGACCCGGACAAGGCGGAAAATCGCGCCGTGTTCTATTTCCCGGGCTGCGGCTCCGAGCGCTTGTTTTCCCAGGTCGGCCTGGCTACGAAGGCCATGCTCTACGATCTCGGGCTGCACGTCGTGCTGCCGCCTGCCTACGTCTGCTGCGGCTATCCGTCCACGGCCGCCGGCGACCATGGGCGCGGGCAGCGGATCACCTACGACAATCGCGTGCTCTTCCACCGCATCAAGAACGCCCTGGCCTATCTGGATTTCGAGGCCGTCATCGTCTCCTGCGGCACCTGTTTCGATCAGTTGGCGAAGTACCAGTTGGAACAGGTGTTTCCGGAGGCACCGCTCATCGATGTCCATGAATACCTGGCTATGCGCGGCGTGAGGGTGGAAGGCGCCGGCGGCGGACGTTTCATGTACCACGAGCCCTGCCATACACCGCTCAAGCGCATGGGTTCCGCGGCGGTCATCCGCTCGCTCTTGGCGGCCGAGGCCGTGGGGGTACCGGAATGTTGCGGCGAGGCGGGCACGCTCGCCGTCGCGCATCCTGGAATCGCCGGCAAGGTACGCGCCCGCAAGGAGGAGGAGATGGCCAGGACCCGAGAGAAATTTGTACGCCCGGATGGGAGACCGAAGATCCTGACCTCCTGCCCTTCCTGTTTGCAGGGCCTGCAGCGACTGCGGGAGACAAGCGCGGTCGAGGCGGATTACATCGTCGTCGAGCTGGTGCGCAGTCTGAAAGGGGCGGACTGGCAGCAGCGATTCATCCGCGAAGTGCGGGCACGTGGCGTTGAGCACGTGCTGATGTAGACTACGGGCGGCCGTCGCTTGACGCCGGCATTGGATTTCGCACGGGGGAGGGTATGGTGGATCCGGAACAGGGTGGCCCCGGGGGTTCCGAGACGATCGAGATTCCTGATGAGGCTGTGGAATACATCCTCTTTCAACGCACGCATCTCATCCGCTTTCACCACTCCATCGGCTACCGGATCCTGGAGCGTCTGTTGCCTTTCTCCATTTATGAACGTGCGGTTCGCAGGGAAGCGTGCGCACGGCGGCGGGAAATCAAACGCGCCTATGTCGAGGATCTTCAAGCGGAGTTCGAGATTCTTCGCCCCCACCTCCCCGCCGCCTGCCGGAGCCTGCTCGACATCGGCTGCGGTGTTGCGGGCATCGATGTTCTGCTCTCCCGCTTCTACAGGCAGCGGATCGAGCGTTTCCATCTCGTGGACAAAACGCAGGTGGAGGAGAGGATCTTCTACGGCTTCAAGCCGTGCGGAGCCTTTTACAATTCTCTGGTTTTGGCCAAGAGTTTGCTGTGCATGAACAGTGTCGCCCCGGAGCGTGTGCTGTGCATGGAAGCCGATACACCCTGGGCGGATGAGATCGGGAAGGGTTCGCTGGACCTTGTGCTATCCTTGCTCTCATGGGGATTCCACTATCCGGTGGCTGTCTATCTGGAAGTGGTGGCGCGGCTGTTGGCCCGGGACGGGAGGGTGATCCTCGATGTACGTAGGGGAACGGACGGGATCGAAAGGCTGGTACGGAGATTCGGCCGCTGCGAGGTGATCCATGAGACGGGAAGCTATCGGCGGGTTCTCTGCGCCGAACCCTCCCCCGCACAAGTGGAACGTGAGGAATGAGTAGGGCCGCATCCGACATCCCCGCACTGTTGGTGCTGTTCCTCGTCTTGCTGCTTGCGCTGCTGTTGCGTCTGCTTGCAGTGTGGCAGCTCGGTGCGCCGCCAAGCAGTGACGGGCTGGAATACCATAGCATCGCGGTCAATCTGGTCTCCGGCGCCGGCTATTTCGATCAGTGGCATTCCACGACAGCAAGGGATCCCGCCTATCCCGTTTTTCTGGCGGCGCTGTACGCCTTGTTTGGTACCCATTACCGATACGCTCTGCTCGTGCAGGCGGTGCTGCAGGCTGGCATGGTGGTTCCGGTCTTTTTCCTGACCCGCCGACTGAGCGGCTCACGCGAGGCCGCGCTGCTGGCGGCGTTGCTGTTTGCCGTCTACCCCGCCTTTGAGATCGTCACCCTTCTCTATACGGAGAACCTGCAGATCATTCTTCTCATCTGCTTTCTTTGGGCTGCATGCGTGTCGCTGCGCACGGGGCGCGGCCGGACGGCAACCACGCTGGCGGCCGGACTGAGCGCGGGCGTGCTTGCCTTGACCAAGCCGGAGTTGGCATTGCTTACGCCTTTTATGCTGCTCTTGTGCCTGGCATGGCGGCCCGTTCGACGGTATTGGCGCCGCTGCGTGGCCATGGCCGCGATCGCCTTGCTTCTGGCCGGTACCTGGCAGATGCGGGAATGGCTCGTGGGGGAGCCGACGGGAAGAAATCAAGCCACAATTCTTACCGAGACCATCCTGTATTCCTCCGCCTATCCCGCCCATACCGGTTCCTGGTGGTGGCCGGTGACCGATATGCACGCATTCGAATTGGAGTTGGCTCAGGCGGAGCGTTACCGTCATGGCACGTCGGTGGCGGAGATGGAAAAGGAGCTGTACCGGAAGCTCTTGGAACATCCGTTGGGATACCTCAAGCTGAGTCTCAGTCGCCTGCTGATTCTGTGGGTCTCGCCACCGGTGGGCAGCAGTATGCTGGATAGGATCTCACCGGTACTGCGCTGGGTCGCGCTGGTACTCCAGTGGCTTTTTGTACTCACGGCGTTGGCCATGTTGCTGCACTCGCTGAGGAGGCGGCCGGAACTGCTGCCGTTTCTTGCCGTGG
>CAZHOU010000180.1:0-3147 GCA_964534165.1 uncultured Zetaproteobacteria bacterium | reverse complement strand
CGTCCAGGTCGGCCTAGGTCAGCCCGTCATACTGTAGGTCGAGTTCGGGGCTCGGCTGTGGGGGGTTCAGGCGCAGCGGATCGAGATGGGCCTGCAGATGACCGTAAACCCGGTAACCGTGGATCAGATAGATGGCACGGGACGGATATTCCACTTCCCAGGCCCGGCCATGGGCCTGCGCCCGGCCGCCGGCAAGTCGCAGGCGCGCCTCCACGTCGTGTCTTGAAACCATGGGCCCGAGTTCTTTCAAGGCCTGAAAGCGCTCGCGCCAGGCCGGGGTCACGGCCTCGGGATGGTGAAGATATTCCTCAAACAGCGATTCGAGCCAGGCGGCGTTGACCCCCGCCAGATCCGCATCCCCCTCCAAACGTTCACGCCTTGAGGAAAGCGGAATCGTTCTGCCGCGGCCCTTGATTGATTTGCTCACGCCCGCTTTATAGCGCAACCGCCATGAAAAGGCGAACAGGAATGGGCGATGCGGGGTTACCAGCCATAGCGCAGGCGGTACCCGAGCAGTCCGAGGTATTCATGCAGGATGTCCCCGGAATCGGCGAACACCCCCCAGTCCGGGAAATAGCTCAGGAGCATGTAGCCATCCTGTCTGGACTTGTAGTCGGTGGGTGCCGGTACCACCTCGAGGTGCTGCTTCCTGAAGCACCAGACGGCCCGGGGCATGTGCCAGGCGGAGGTGACGAGAACGACGCGGCGGATTCCCGCCGTCGCCAGCATTTTCCGGATACGCACGGCGTTTTCCCATGTGTTGGCGGCGGCGGTCTCCGCATGCACCCGTTGCGGAGGCACACCGAGACGGATCAGCCAACGGCGCATGATGGCTCCCTCGGATTCCACGGCATGGGAGAACGGCTCGCCGCCCGAGGCATAGACGGGCAAGCCGGTCCGCAGGGCCAGTTCTGCGGCATAAACCGTGCGCAGCAAGGCATGCGGTCGCAGGGTGTCGCGCCCTTCGAATTCCGGTGCCTGTTCGTAGATGCCGCCGCCGAGCAGAACGATGGCCGCCTTCTGCCCGCGGAGCCGGTCCACGTGCGCAAGTGGCGGGGGTTCGAGCGGGCGCACCAGGACGTCGCGCACGGGTTCGAGGGCCAACAGCCACAAGCAGGCGAGGGCGAGGAAAACGAGCAGGCGCGCTCCTCGCCGGCGCCAGAAGACAAGACCGATTGCGGCCAGCAGCACCGGACCCGCCGGCGGCAGCAACAGGCGCGAGAGGATCTTGCCCAGAAGCAGGGTGCTCAATGTCTTCGTCGGCCGCCGCGATCAGGATGGCGGCAGGGAGGTTTCGGCTGCGAGCGCGGACTCCTGTCTGCGTGCGCTATGAATGCCCCGGACCGCCATGATGGCCTCGAACAAAACCCACAGGGCGAGGATGAGGATCATGCTTCCGACCGCAGCCACCGTCCATTGCCCCTTGCCCAAGGCTTTGATCACCCCGAGGATCATGCCGGAGATCGTCGCCGTGAGCACCAGCAGCATCGGCAGAAGGGTATAGAGGATCGGTCTGCGCTTGCGGTAGAGGTAGATGGTGACCGTAAGCAGGGTGAGTCCGGCAAGGATCTGATTGGTGGTGCCGAACAGCGTCCACAGAAACAGTCCGGCCGGCTTGCCGTTCACCTTGAAGAAGGCGAAGAAGCCGATGGCAAACACGGCGATCGCCGTCGCCACATAGCGGTTGCAGAGAGCCTTCAGGCCCAGCGTATGGCCGATTTCCTCGACATTGAAGCGCAGCAGGCGCGTGCCGGTGTCCACGCTGGTCATGGCGAAGGCAACGACCACGACGCTGATGAAGGCCTCGGCCAGATTGAGCGGCACCCCCAATTGATGGATGAACTGGCCGTTGCCCTGAATGAAAACGGCCAGTTTCTGGTGCAGGCCCGCGGCCTTGTGCCAGGAACCGTAGAAGTCGGCCCACTGCGCATGGGTGCTGAAAGCACCGGCCGTGGTCGCCAGGACGGCGAGCAGGGCCAGGAGGGATTCACCGATCATGCCGACATAGCCGACGAAGGGCGCATCCGTTTCCCTGTCGATCTGCTTGGCCGTGGTGCCGGAGGCCACGAGGCCGTGAAAGCCGGAGACGGCGCCGCAAGCGATGACGATGAACAGGAACGGGAACATCGGCGGTGCCCCTTGCGGATGCGGGTTGACGGCCGGCGCCACCCAATCCGGCGACATGACGAAAAAGCCGATCAGCATGCAGATCATCGCCAGATACAAAAGCAGGGAGTTGAGGAAGTCGCGCGGCTGCAACAGCAGCCAAACCGGCAGCACGCTGGCGGCGAAGGCGTAGGCGAGAAGCGACCAACTCCAGGTGTCGGCGTGAATACCGGTCACCGGCAGGTAAAGCCCGCCCCAGGTGGTCAGGAGCATCAGCACGAAGCCGACGCCGATCAGCGGCCACAACGGCATGCCGCGGCGATAAATCAGATAGCCGATCAGCATGGCGATCAGCATCAGCGAATAGGTCGGGAACACGGCCTCCGGGTGTGCCGTTGCCGGGATGTGCGCCGGATCGGGGGCGGCGAACAGGCCAGAGATCACGAGCACAAACACGCCCATCGCCAACGCCACCAGGAAGAAGATGACCAAAAGAAACAACAGTCGTGTGCGCGGGCTGATCACCTCGCGGGAGATCGTGCCCATGCTCTGGCCGCGATGGCGTATCGACAAGACGAGAGCAGAAAAGTCATGCACCGCCCCCACAAGCAGGGTACCGAAGACCACCCACATGAGCGCCGGCAGCCAGCCCCAGATGACGGCGATGGCCGGCCCCAGCATCGGTGCCAGACCGGCGATGGATGCGAAATGATGGCCGAACAGGACATACTTGTTCGAGGGCAGGTAATCCACGTCATCGCGCAGGGTATGGGCCGGTGTGGGTTCCTGCGGCTGCAGGACGAAAATCCGCCGTGAAAGAATGCGCTTGGCGTACAGTTGATAGAAGACGGCGTACAAGCTGAGCACCAGAATCGCCATCACAACCGGGGTCATCGTATCCTCCTTGCCTCCCGTGCCTCGCCCGAAGGGTGCACGTGCATCCTGCCACTCCGTGCGCTACGCTATCACGCCGCACCGGCCCGATGAAGAATCAGCCTTTTCCAATATGAAATGAGCCTGAAATATCTGATGCGTCTGTCC
>CAZHOU010000179.1:0-3176 GCA_964534165.1 uncultured Zetaproteobacteria bacterium | reverse complement strand
ATACGCAAATAGCCAGTACGTGTGTGTGTCGTAGATCAACGCGTCGGATTGCGACAGCAGTACGCAAAACCCGAGGCGAGCGCGGGTATCGAAGGCCATGCCGCGCCCGCACAGTGGACAATACTGGACCACAAAGGGGTGATCGCCGATGCGATCGTTGACGATCTCATGCCAGTTGAGGATGCGGACGGGATAGGCGCGTGCCCGACCGTTCACGACCACGCCCAGGATGCGATCATCGGCGTGAAGCCAGGTGTCCGCCAGGGCCGCGGGCTCGACCCTGGGATCGGTCAGGGCAGGGATCCCGTCCTTGGGGGGGCCGCCGGCCAGGATCGAATCCGGCGGCACGAGCGAGGGTGTGAGGGAAAAGCCGTTCAGGGCGAGGAACAACAGCCCCAACCCAAGGATCCTCCCCGGAGCCGCGAGCAACAGGTATTTTCTTTTTCCTGGGTGCATCATGGTCAATTTGTCAAAAAAGGATGCGAGGGATTACAGGGATGTGGCGACCTCGCAGTGAAACTCAGGGCACATTCTCTCGGCCTCCGGGCTTGGCAGTGTGAGGATTTCCGCCCCGGACTCCGTAACGGCAATGGTGTGTTCGAACTGGGCGGAAAGGGATCTGTCGCGCGTGACCACGGTCCAGCCGTCCTTGAGCACCTTGACCGCCGCCTTGCCCAGATTCACCATCGGCTCGATCGTAAACACCATGCCCGTCTTCAGGGTCAGGCCCGTCCCCGGCTTGCCAAAATGCAACACCTGCGGCTCTTCGTGGAAGGCGCGTCCGATGCCATGGCCGCAGTATTCCCGCACGATGGAGCAACCCTGGGCTTCCACATAGCTCTGGATGGCATGACCGACGTCTCCCAGGGTCGCACCGGGCCGCACGGCGGCAATGCCGACCTCCAGGGCCTTGCGAGCGACTTCGGTGACCTTGCGCGCCTTGACCGAGGGCCTGCCGACATAGAACGTCTTGCTCGCATCCCCGTGCCAGCCGTTGAGGATGCTGGTCACATCGACATTGACGATGTCGCCGTCGCGAAGCTTTTTGTTGCTCGGGATGCCGTGACAGACGACATGGTTGACGGATGTGCACACCGACTTCGGGAAGCCGTGATAATGCAGCGGCGCCGGGATCGCCCCCGCCAGGATCGTGAATTCGTGGATGAGATCGTTGATCTCGTCCGTGGTGATGCCGGGCTTGATGTAGGGCTCGATCATCACCAGCGCGTCGGCGGCGTGGCGGCAGGCCGGGCGCATCTGATCGATTTCCTCGCGGGTCTTGATCTGTACCATACGACGGATGCTTGATGCCCGGCAATGATATTGCAAGCCTTTCATCCATGTTTGTCTTTCCGGATCCCGAAAAGGCTGCTCCGGGCGGCCTGCTCGCGGTGGGCGGGAATCTCGATCCCGCCACATTGCTTGCCGCCTACCGTCGCGGCATCTTCCCCTGGTTTGAAGCCGGATCTCCGATTCTGTGGTGGAGCCCCGATCCGCGCATGCTCCTGTTCCCGGGGGAATTCCATTGCTCCCGCAGGCTCGGTCGCCGCCTGCGCCAGGCCCGTTTCCGCTTCTGCGAAGACAGGAATTTTGCGGCCGTCATCCGTGCCTGTGCCGAGCGTGAAGAAGGAACCTGGATCACCGCGGAGATGATCGATGCCTACACACGCCTGCATGAACTTGGCCATGC
The DNA here is from genome assembly GCA_964534165.1 of uncultured Zetaproteobacteria bacterium. Taxonomy (GTDB): domain Bacteria; phylum Pseudomonadota; class Zetaproteobacteria; order Mariprofundales; family Mariprofundaceae; genus CAZVLQ01. The sequence continues at coordinate 1,486 of CAZHOU010000179.1, read as the reverse complement.
GCACTCCATCGAGGTTTGGGAGGACACCAGGCTTATCGGCGGTCTTTACGGTGTGAAGCTGGGGCGAGCCTTTTTTGCCGAATCCATGTTCCATCGCCGGACGGATGCATCCAAGATGGCCCTCCATCACCTTGCGGACAAAGGCTTGCGCGAAGGTTGGCTGTTCATCGATTGCCAGTTCCACACCCCGCACCTGGCCAGCCTTGGGGCCAGGGAGGTTCCGCGGACCGAGTTTCTGGAGCTTCTCGCCCGTGCCCTGAAGGGGTCGGGGACGAGGACGAAAAATCGGTGATTGGTGATCAGTGATTGGTGATTGGCATAAAGGCGGTGATCGGCCTAAAGGCGGGGATTGGTGACTTGTGATTGGTGATTGGCATAAAGGCGGTGACTGGTGATCGGTGATTGGTAATCGGTGATTGGTGATTGGTGATTGGTGATTGGAAATCCTGAACCCTGTCCCCTGATCCCTGAACCCTGATCCCTGATCCGGCTCCGCCCGGAAGAAAGAAAGGTTCCCCGTTTTCCTTGGCGTCACATGCGGTTTCCAAGATCCCATCACGAATCACCGAATCCGATCCTGGAAAAAATCCGGAATACCGGTCGCGTGGATTCAAAGATGGGCATCGCAATTCCTTCATTGGATATGTTCACTGCACGGAGCATTCCATGCCGGCAGGCAACCCTGTTTCGTACATCGCCTTGCCCATTCCTTGCAGCATCTTGCGACGAATGGTCGGTGATTTGCACAATCGGTGCGAATCGTCTAATAGAAACAGGTAGGAAGCGATCGCGGCACTGCATTTGCAAAACGGTGCGGCAGTCGCGGTTGAACGTCCTGAGGAGGCGACAATGAAGAGAATCCTTTCCATACTGAGCATACTGCTGCCGGCTTTGTGGGTGTCGGTGCCGGCAGTGGCTGCACCTTCCGTCGGCGATATCGAGATGAAAATGACCTATCTTGGGGTGGGCATCGGCTTCCAGAACGGAGAGGCCACGGTCACGCTGAACGGCAAAACCGGCCATTTCAAGGTGAGCGGGACCCATTTCCTTGGGGGTGGAATTTCACAATTCCATGCCACCGGCAAGGTGATTGGGGCAAAAAGCCTCGATGATGTCGCGGGGGAATATACCGTGACCCGTGGTTCCATCGCCGCCCTCGTGGGCGGGGTCAATCTCACGATGGTGAATGACAAGGGCGTGACCATCGATATCAATGCCACGAACCTCGGTGCCGATTTCTCGATCGGGCCGGGCACGCTGACCTTCACCCGGAAATAGGCCTCCAATTCGATCCCCGGTCGCAGATGGGTTGCGGCCGGGGGGGGTCGGACTTTGCAAGAGATGCCGGTGGCGGGCGACAAAAAGTATGACGACGATCCGGCGAGTGAGTCTTTTTTGTGTGCTGTCGCTCATGGTATCGGCATGCGCGCCGGAACATGAACGATTGAGCAGGGAGGACCAACAGGTCATCGCTCTCATGGTGATC
>CAZHOU010000178.1:0-3261 GCA_964534165.1 uncultured Zetaproteobacteria bacterium | reverse complement strand
GCCCTTTTTCTTGCGGCCGCTTTTTTTCTTTGCGGGCGGCGGCGGCGCTTCCCACGCCTCGCGGGAACGGCCAAGCTGCCAGGCGAGCATCCTGTCGACCGCCAGCACCTCGGGATGGCCTTGCCTCCGCACGTAGGTGGAGAGCATGTCGCTTCCCTGATTTCCGACCGTGAGGTCCATCAGAGTCTTTCCCTTCGCATCCTGCAGGCGCACCCGCACGCCCTTGTCCAGGCCGAGTTCGCGATCATGGTGGCGGTTGTGTGTGACCACGCGGATGACGCGCATGTGCGCAAGATCCCCCAAAAGCTGCCTTACGTCGCCCGCATCCGCCGCCACCGGCTTCTTGCCCGCAAGACGCCATTTCCGCGCCTTTTTCTCCAGAACGATGGGGTCTCCGCTCGAGGGCGTGATCGTGACCCTGGCGATGTCCCCGACCTTGATGGACGGCAGCGTCGCCAGGCCTTGTTGCGGTGCCCGCACCGGTTGCGACAGCCGCCAGCCGGCCCAGGCGGCCAGGGCCATCGCGGCCAGCAGCAGAAGCGGATACAGTCGCTTCATGCCGCCGCCCTCGCCCGCAGGTGACGCCAGCGCCAAAGGCCTGCCAGGATGAGCATGAGCGGCAATCCGAACATCCACAACCCCTTCCAGGCCGCGCGGGCGCGTGCCGAAAGCACCGGCAAGGGTCGCTCGGTCACACCGTGCGACCGCAGGGCGATCATATCCTCGTTGCCCGCCAGCCAGTCCAGTGTGTTGAGCACGAACACGACATTGGTGCGATCCAGGAACTGATCATCCAGGAAAGCGGGGCTGCCGATGATGAGAAGCCGGGAATGATCCGTCTTGCCGACATGGGCCCCGAATTTCCCGTTCATGCCCTTGGGCGGCGCGGAAAAGGCGGATTTCGCCCCTCCCTCCCGGACCAGCGCCACGTTCACCTGCCTGCGTGCCAGTCCATCGAAACGCTTGCGCATCGGCACGAGCGGGTCGACATCGTACGGCGGACCGTTCTCCACCGCCGCCAGCGGCGAGGTGGCCATCAACACGGTGCCGGCGGCCTCCTTTCCCGCCCATGCCAGCGGCGATGCGAACGGGACGGCCACCACCGACAACCCGCGGGTCACCGGATGCTTCCGGCTCAAGTGCTCGATTCGGGGCACGAAGGGATAATCCACGATGTTGCTGAACAGGAAGATGCCCTGCCGGCGCCGGACGCTGATCCTGGATGCGTTCGGATCCATCACCAATCCGGGCTCGACGGCGACCCCGAAATCCTTGAGCCAGGCGTTGGCCTTGGCCTGCACGGGGGAAACCTGGAAGCCGGCCTGCAACATCGGCGTGACATTGCCGGCCAGGATCAGGAGTCCGCGGCCGGACATGCGGAATTGATCCAGGGCGTAGCGCATCTTCTTCGATGGAGGCTTGGTGAAGCCGGCCACGATCAAGGCCCGCACATCCTTGCCGACGGGCTTGTCATCCGGATGCACATCCACCAGCTCGTAATCGTCTTCCACCAGATGCCGGAACGAGTCGAGACGTGCCGTGTCGCGGGCCCCGAAGCCGTTGACGATGCCGATCTTGAGCCGACCCTTGCCGGTGATCTTCTTGATCTTGCGGGTGAGCAGATATTCGAAACCCTGCTCGGTTTGCACCACCGGGATGCTCTCCTTCTTGTCCAGGTATTCCAGGACCAGGGCCATGTAGCCCTGTTTGACCTGGGCGCGGTCGTTTTCCACCACCTGCACCTGCACCTTGGGGATATTGAGAGCGGTGAGCGCGGCCTCCACATCCGGATCCTCTCCCGGATCCACGACCTCGAAGCCGACCTTGCCGCCTCCCGCCTCATGGTAGGCCCACAACATGTCCTCGACGAAGCGGCGCAACCGCCCGTAGGGCTGCGGCATGTTTTTGGTGATGTAAGCGCGGATCATCAGCGGTTCATCGAGGGCGGCCAGGACCCTGCGCGTGGAATCCGAAAGCGTGTAGATCTTGTCCTCGGTGGCATCCCAGCGCAGGTGGGAGGCGGAAGCGGCCGCGACAAGGGCGGCGGCGACCGCCACGACGAGCATGAACAGCAGTCGCGCACGGCGACGGATGGAAAGGCGTCGATCCGGGATCTCGCTCACATCCATCTCCGACTTTCAAGCCGATAGACGGTCGCCCCCAGGAAGATCGCGGTGATGGCCGGCAGGAACAGCGCGTCGTCGGCTCGGACCACGCCGCGCAGCATGTTGCGGTAGTGCTGCAGGGGACTGATCAACTCGATCCAGTTCTGGGCCGCGGGGGGAAGCAAGGGCACGGCCTGGGCCATCAGGAAGAAGGCAAGCAGCACGAAGAATCCCACGACATAGGCCACGACGGCATTCTCGCTCAATGCGGAGGCGAACAGGCACACCGAGGCATAGGCGGCCGCGAGCAGCAAGGCCGCCAGGTAGGATGCGACGACCTGGCCGACATCGAGATGCGCGAGCAGGGACAGGCTCACGGGGAAGAGGAGGGTGAGCGAGAGCAACACGAACATCTGCAAAAGCAGCGACAGGTACTTGCCCATCACGATCTGCAAGGTGGAGACCGGCATGGTGGCCAGAAGCTCGAAGGTGCCGCTGCGCCTCTCCTCGGACAGGGCGCGCATGCCCAGGGCCGGCAGGAAAAACATGTACAGGACCGGCAGAATCGCGAAGAAATCCCGCATGTCCGCCTGTCCGATCAAGAACAGGCTGTTGCCGAAAAAGAAACCCGCGGCCAGCAGAAAAGCCACGGCGATGACATAGCCGAGGGGGGTGTCGACCGCAGAACGCCACTCCTTCCATACCAGCGTGAGGATGGGTGAATATGCGGCGCCGCTCATTGTTCGCTCGTCGTCAGACGCCGGAACACGTCCTCGAGGGTCGCCTGTTGCCGGCGCATTTCCAGGATGACGCCGCCGCACGCCACGGCGGCATGAAAGGCCGTCTCCGCCAGCGGTGTGTCGGCTTCCTTGTGGCGCAGGCGGATGCGCCGGCCGCCCGCGGGCTCCATCTCCCCCTCCTCCGCTTCCACCGCCGGCAACCGCCGTCGCAACTCGGCCAGAAATTCGTCGCCGTTGCCCTTGACGACCACGTCCAGCACGGCACCGCCCTGGACACTGCCGGCCAACCCCTTGACGGTCCCGACCGCCCGCAGACGCCCGCGGCCGCTGACCAACGCGCGGCCGCAAACCGCACCCACCACCGGCCGCCCGACCCGGGCAAGGCGCCCGGTCCCACAGCCCCCCACGCGCCCGAA
>CAZHOU010000177.1:0-3386 GCA_964534165.1 uncultured Zetaproteobacteria bacterium | reverse complement strand
ATGATGCATCAACCGCTCGGCGGCTTTCAGGGGCAGGCGACGGATATCGAGATCCATGCCCGTGAAATCATCAAGCTCAAGGAACGACTGAATCAGATGATGGCGAAGCATACGGGGCAGCCCCTCGAAAAAATCGCCGAGGATGTGGAGCGTGATTTTTTCTTGACCGCCGAGGAGGCATGCGATTACGGTTTGATTGACAAGGTTCTGACCCACCGTCCGCCCGTGACGGATGAGAAGACCGGAGGTGAGGATGTCGGAAAGTAAAGGCGGCGATTCCACCCTGTATTGCTCTTTCTGTGGCAAGAGCCAGCATGATGTCAAAAAGCTGATCGCCGGCCCGACCGTCTTTATCTGCGACGAATGCATCGAGCTGTGCAACGAAATCATCCAGGAAGAGGAACCCGGCGGCGAGCGCGGAAAGGATGCCGGGGGTATCCCGCGTCCGGCCGAGATCAAGGCCTTCCTCGACGATTACGTGATCGGCCAGGAACAGCCCAAGCGCATGCTTTCGGTGGCGGTGTACAATCACTACAAGCGTATCGAACACAACAAGAAATCCGATATTGAGATCGCCAAGAGCAATGTCTTGTTGTTGGGCCCGACCGGCTGCGGCAAGACCCTGCTGGCACAGACCCTGGCACGCCTCTTTGAGGTGCCGTTCACGATGGCTGACGCCACGACGCTCACCGAAGCGGGTTATGTCGGTGAGGATGTGGAGAACATCATTTTGAAATTGCTGCAGGCTGCGGATTACGATGTTGAAAAAGCCCAGCGCGGTATCGTCTATATCGACGAAGTGGACAAGCTTTCGCGCAAATCGGATTCACCTTCCATTACCCGTGATGTGTCGGGCGAGGGCGTGCAGCAGGCGTTGCTAAAATTGATCGAGGGCACGGTAGCGGCGGTGCCGCCGCAAGGCGGTCGCAAGCATCCGCAGCAGGAGTTCCTGCAGGTGGACACGACGAACATCCTGTTCATTCTGGGTGGTGCTTTTTCGGGTCTGGAGAAGATCATCGAAGCACGCGGAAAAACACGTTCGATCGGTTTCGGTGCCCGGGTTGCGGCCGACAGCGAGAAGGATATCGGCGCCGTTCTCAGCCGCGTGGAGCCCGAGGATCTGATACGCTACGGCCTGATTCCTGAATTGGTCGGACGGTTGCCCGTGGTGGCCACATTGCACCAGCTCGACACGGATGCGCTTTTGAGCATTCTGGTCGAACCGAAGAATGCGCTGGTCAAACAGTATCAGGCCTTGCTCGGCTACGACGGTGTCGAATTGTCGTTTACCGGCGATGCTTTGGAAGCGATCGCCGACAAGGCCATCGACCGCAAGACAGGTGCCAGGGGCTTGCGTGCCATCATGGAGGCGGTGATGTTGGACGTGATGTACGACATTCCGTCTTTGGGCAATGTGAAGAAATGCGTGATCAATGCCGACGTTGTGAGCGGCGCCGCCAAGCCGTTGCTGGTACTCGAAGAGGACAGCGCCGCTTCTTCTGCCAAGGCTGTTCGGTAATCCCTCTTCCGCATCATTTCGTCGGCATGGCGGATGTCGTGAATTCCAGGAGTAATCTTTTATGGCAGAATGGAACAAGGAAGATGTGATGGAGATTGAGTCCAAGGGGAAGTTGCCCGTACTTCCACTACGGGATATTGTCGTGTTTCCGCACATGATCGTGCCGTTGTTTGTCGGTCGTGAGAAATCGGTTCATGCCCTTGAAAACGTGATGGCCGGTGGCAAGCAAATCATCCTGTTGGCCCAGAAGAATCCGGCCGACGACAATCCCGGCGAGCAAGATCTTTATTCCGTCGGCACAATCGGACACATCCTGCAACTCCTCAAGCTTCCCGACGGCACGATCAAGGTGCTTGTGGAAGGGGGACCGCGGGTACAAGTGGAACATCTGGATTGCAGCGGTGAATATCTGCATGCCGACTATCGGGTGCTCGCCGAGGCGGTGAGTGAGAGCCGCGAGCTTGGCGCCGTGGTGCAAAGCGTTTTAAGGCAATTCGAACATTACGTGAAATTGAATCGCAAGGTGCCGTCCGAAGTGATGCTTTCCCTCAAGGATCTGCGGGATCCAGGGGAGCTTGCCGATACCATCGCCGCGCACTTGAACCTCAAGCTTGAAGACAAGCAGGCCTTGCTGGAAACGGCGGCGGTCAGCGAACGCTTGGAACGCCTGTATGTCTTCATGGAAGACGAAATGGAAATGATGCAGGTGGAAAAGCGGATCCGCGGCCGGGTCAAAAGGCAGATGGAGCGATCGCAGCGCGAGTACTACCTGACCGAACAGATGAAAGCGATCCAGAAAGAACTCGGCAACGCCGACGGCGAAAGCGAGATCGAGGAACTGGAAGCGAGAATCAAGGCCGCGGGCATGAGCAAGGAAGCCGAGGCCAAGGCCAGGTCCGAGCTGAAAAAATTGAAGATGATGCCACCCATGAGTGCCGAATCCACGGTTGTCCGCAACTACCTCGATTGGCTGGTTTCCATTCCCTGGAGCAAGCGGACCCGGATCCGTAGGGACCTCAATTGTGCCGAACGTATCCTCGAGGAGGACCATTACGGCTTGGAAAAGGTCAAGGAGCGCATCCTCGAGCATCTGGCCGTGTTGCAACTGGTGCGCAAGATGAAAGGCCCGATCCTGTGTTTTGTCGGTCCTCCGGGCGTCGGCAAGACCTCACTTGGAAAATCAATCGCCCGAGCCACGGGCCGCAGGTTCGTGCGCATGAGCCTGGGGGGGATCCGCGATGAGGCGGAGATCCGCGGCCACCGACGCACGTACATCGGCGCCCTACCGGGCAAGATCATCCAGTCGATGAAGCGGGCGGGAAGCAAAAATCCCCTCATCCTGCTGGACGAAGTCGACAAGTTGGGTGCGGATTTCCGTGGGGATCCTTCGTCGGCGCTGCTCGAGGTGCTCGACCCGGAACAAAACCACGCCTTCAACGACCATTATCTGGAAGTGGATTACGATTTGTCCGAGGTGATGTTCATTACCACGGCGAACAGCCTCAACATTCCGTCGCCTCTTCTCGATCGCATGGAGATCATCCGCATTCCCGGATACACCGAGGATGAGAAGGTAAGGATTGCCCAGCACTATCTGCTGCCGAAGAAACGCCGCGAACACGGCCTGAAGGACTCGCAGCTGGATGTCGGGGAAGAGGCCCTGCGCGACATGATCCGCTACTACACACGCGAGGCCGGGGTCCGCAATCTGGAGCGCATGCTGGCAACCATCTGCCGCAAGGCGGCGCGGAAGATCGTGCAGGGCGCGGGAGGGGTGGCGTGCATCAGGGTCGCAGCGAAAGACCTGGAGGACTACCTCGGAGTGCGCCAATTCCGATTCGGAGTGGTTGAAGAAGAGGATCAGATC
>CAZHOU010000176.1:0-3499 GCA_964534165.1 uncultured Zetaproteobacteria bacterium | reverse complement strand
TCCTCATACCATGCCGCCACTTTCAGGCTCATTTATGGATTGGAAAATACTGCCGGGCTTGCATTGTGGCAAGGGGTGGCGTGGAATAAGCCCATGGGGAGTCCAACCAACCGCATGAGTTGCACGCTGAACAGCGCCTGCGACTGCGTTCACGTCCTGTGCTCCATGGTCGAGGTTGTGGGGCATCGTTACGGCCTGGACGAAAAGCAGATCAATCGCATGGTGTTGGCCGTGGACGAGCTGTTCGCCAACATCGGACAGCACGGGTATCGCGGGGAGGAAGGGCTCATCGAGATGCATGTCGACTACGACGGCCGGGCGCTCTGTTTCGAGTTCCGCGATTACGCCGAGCCCATCCAGGATGCACGCATCTTCAGCAACCGCACACCCGATATTCATGGGCTCTTCTCCGGTGGTCTCGGCATGCACCTGATTCATGCCACAATGGACAAATTCAGCCACCAACCCTTGCGTGACGGCAACCGCTGGTTGTTGGTCAAGTACGTGCAAAGGAGAAAAACCGTTGAAGCTTGATATCCGGGCCGAGGGGGTGGAATCGAAGAATGCCTGCCTGAAATTGCAGGGTGTGGTCAACATCCACACCGTCAATCGGCTGCGCGAACATCTGAAGCCCTTGCTCGACGATCAGCACGATGAGGTGCGCGTGGACTTGAGCGGCGTTCGTTTCATCGATTCCGCCGGCATCGCCGCACTGGTCGAGGGACTGCAGTGGAGCCGTTCCAGGGACAAGCGCTTTGTGCTCGCCGGCATGTCCGAGAATGTACGTGACATCTTTGCCCTGGCCAAGCTGGATACCGTTTTCGACATCGAAGAGGATACGGCCTCGGCTTGAGCTATCCGGACCTTCGCCAGTTTATCGCCGATCTGGAGCGACGGCAGCAACTCAAGCGCATTCAGGCCGAGGTCGACCCGGCCCTGGAGGTCACGGCGATCGCTGCCCGCGCCCTGCGGCACGGCGGTCCGGCGCTGCTCTTTGAACGCATCAAGGGCAGTTCCCTGCCGCTCTTGGCCAACCTGTTCGGAACTTCGGAACGAATTGCTTTGGCCCTCGGCCTCGATTCCACAACGGAACTTCGCCGCATCGGGGATTTGCTCGCCTATCTTCGCTCACCGGATCCTCCAAGCGGGCTGAAAGACGCCTGGAGCAAGCTGCCGGCCCTAAAGCAAGTCCTGCACATGAATCCGAAGACGGTGCACAAGGCCGCGTGGCGGGAGATCACCTTCAGCGGTGACGAGGTGGATTTGAACATCCTTCCCGTTCAGACCTGCTGGCCGGAAGATGCGGGGCCGCTCATCACCTGGGGCCTGGTGACCACGCGCGGCCCCCGCAAGCAGCGCCAGAATCTGGGGGTCTACCGGCAGCAGGTGATCGCAAAAAACAAGTTGATCATGCGCTGGTTGAAACACCGGGGAGGTGCCCAGGATCACCGCGAGGCGCGGGATTCCGGCATGCGGTCCTTTCCGTGCGCGGTGGTGATCGGGGCCGATCCGGCCACCATTCTGGCCGCCGTCACCCCCATTCCGGATACGATGTCCGAATACCAGTTCGCCGGCCTGCTGCGGGGAGAGAGAACCGTGCTCAGCGACTGCCTGGACGTGCCGCTCAAGGTTCCGGCTGCCAGCGAAATCGTGCTTGAGGGGCACGTGTCGCTGGATCATTACGCCGACGAGGGGCCGTTCGGTGATCATACGGGCTACTACAACGAAATCGAATCCTTCCCCGTATTCACGGTGGAACGCCTGAGTATGCGCAAGAATGCCATCTACCATTCCACTTACACCGGCAAGCCGCCGGATGAACCGGCCATCCTGGGGGCGGCCTTCAACGAGATCTTCATCCCCATTATCCAAAAGCAATTCCCGGAGATCACGGACTTCTACCTGCCGATGGAGGCATGCTCCTATCGCATGGCGATCGTGGCCATCCGCAAGGCCTATGCCGGCCACGCAAAACGGGTGATGTTCGGCATCTGGTCCTATCTGCGCCAGTTCATGTACACGAAGTACATCGTCGTCGTCGACGAGGACATCGATTGCCGCTCCTGGCCCGAGGTGATCTGGGCCATCTCGACACGCTGCGACCCTCATCGTGATTTCACGATCATCGAAAACACTCCCATCGATTATCTCGATTTTTCATCCCCCGTCTCCGGCCTGGGCGCCAAGGTGGGTATCGATGCCACCAACAAGTGGACGGGGGAGACCCGGCGGTCATGGGGGCGGCCGATCCACATGGATCCGGAGGTGGAAAGACGCGTGCAACCGATCCTGGACGAACTCGGCCTGTAACCGGCAGGATTCAAAAAATGCCGCCTAGTGCCCCTTGTTCCTGCGCCTGCATCCCGCCCTGCGACCGGCCGGGAAATCCCGCCATGGCCTTCCCAACCATGTGGGACGGCCGGCACGTTTCGCGCAGGAATTCTTGAATCAAACCGGATAAGACACCATGCCAAAGATCCTGTTTCACTTCGGCGAACTTGCGCTCAAGGGCGGAAACCGCAGCCGCTTCGAGAAGGTCATGCGACAAAATCTCACGCAGGTGCTGCGGCCGCTGCTCAAAGGGGAAGGCGTGCGGCGGGAGCACGGGCGTATGATCGCCGAGGTGGACCGCGCTCCCGCCGATCTCCTGGAGTACCTGGCACTGATCCCGGGCGTGCGCAATTTCTCCCTGGTGCGGGAATCCGAACTGTCGCTCGCCGCCATGCAGCAGGCGGCCTTCGATGCCGTGCTTGCGGACTACGGCGAGAATCTCCGCGGGCGTACGTTCCGCGTGTCCGCCCGCCGCAGCAACAAACAGTTTCCTCTGAACTCCCAGGCCTTGAATTACGAAATCGGCGGTTATCTCAAGACACGCCTGGGCCTTCACGTCAACCTGGATCAACCCGACATCAACGTGCACGTGGAGGTGGGACACGACCGCGCCTACATCTACACCGGCAAGATTGCCGGCATCGGCGGGCTGCCGGTCGGAACTTCGGGCAAGGGAGTGGTCCTGTTCTCGGGCGGCATCGATTCACCCGTGGCGGCCTACCTGATGATGAAACGGGGCATGCGCGTGATCCTCGTGCACTGCTTCAACAGCACCCTCAACCGCGACTGCGCCAAGATCGAGGAACTCTGCCGCCGCCTCTGTCGCTTCCAGGGCCGCCTCGACTTGTACCTGGTGGATCTGGAGGAATTCCAGCGTCATGCCGTGGCGAGCGTTCCTGCCGAATATCGGATGATCATCTACAAGCGCCAGATGATCCGGGAAGCGGAAAGGATTGCCCGTGAAGTGCACGCCCAGGCCCTGATTACGGGCGATTCCCTCGGGCAGGTGGCCAGCCAGACCGTGGCCAACATCCGGGCCATCTACGCCGTCAGCGATCTACCCCTGCTGCCGCCGCTGATTGGCATGGACAAGGAAGAAATCATCCACCTGGCGCGCCGAATCGGCACGTATGACACCTCCATCACCGAGTATTGCGACATCTGCGCC
>CAZHOU010000175.1:0-3523 GCA_964534165.1 uncultured Zetaproteobacteria bacterium | reverse complement strand
TGCGCACCCCGCCCTCGCGCATCCTGCGCCATCCATCCGCGATCACATGAAAAATACGGGCTAGGAGACGACGATGGCGAAGCTTTCCAAACGCATGCGTGCGGCGCGGGCCCAGGTCCCGGATCGTCCGCTGCCGCTCGAGGCCGCGGTCGAGGCCGTGCTGGCGCAACCGGCGGCCGGATTCGACGAGTCCATCGATGTGGCGGTCCGCTTGGGTGTTGATCCCCGCCATGCCGACCAGATGATCCGGGGTTCGATCCATCTTCCGCACGGGACCGGAAAAAAAGTGCGTGTGGCCGTCTTTGCCAAGGGGCCCAAGGCCAAGGAGGCCGAGGAGGCCGGGGCCGATATCGTCGGTGCCGAGGATCTGGTGGAGAAGGTTCAGGGTGGCTTCCTGGACTTCGATCGCGTGGTGGCGACCCCGGATATGATGGCTCAGGTGGGCAAACTGGGGCGGCTTTTGGGACCGCGCGGACTGATGCCCAACCCCAAACTGGGCACGGTCACGATGGACGTGGCGGCGGCGGTGAAGGCGATCAAGGCCGGACAGATCGAGATCCGCACCGACAAGGCCGGCATCGTCCATGCGCCCGTGGGCCGGCGTTCGTTTGCACCGGATTTCCTGGTGGAGAACATCCGCTTCCTGGCCGAGGAGTTGAACCGGATGCGGCCGGCTGCGGCCAAGGGGCGCTACATGCAACGCATGGTGATCTCTCCGACGATGGGCGCCGCAGTGGGCATTGATTTGGCGAGTTTGTAAGGAAAAGAGCCGGTTGCCGTGGTGGGGAATCATGCCGGGGCTGCGACTCGATCGACGATCCGTCCAAGACTGCAGGTGGCGGGGTGGTCTCGCCTTAATAGGAAACATCCTGCATAGACGATGAGCATGAGGCTCCTTCTTGCGGATCGGATAAGAAGGGGGTGATGAGTGAAACGGGAAGAAAAACAGCGGCTGGTCGAGGAATTGCACGAGGCCTGGTCGCAGGCGGAGGCCGGACTGGTGGCCCACTATCGTGGACTGTCGGTGGCCGAGATGAGCGAGTTGCGACGTGCGCTCCGTGCCGCCGGCGTGAGCCTGCGGGTGGTCAAGAACACGCTGGCCCGCAGGGCCGTCAAGGACACGGGCTTCTCCGTGGTCACAGACCTGCTTGCCGGTCCGACCGCAGTTGCCTACGGCGAGGACGCAGTCGGGATGGCCAAGGTTCTGGTCGACTTCTCCAAGCAGAACAAGACCCTGGAAATCCTCGGTGGCGTTTTGGAAGGCCGTCTGCTCGAGAAGAAGGACGTGGCCGCCCTGGCGAATTTGCCGTCGCGGGAGGTGTTGGTTGGCATGCTGCTCAATGTGATGCAAGCACCGCTGAGCGGTTTTGTACGCACGTTGAACGAAGTGCCGGCGACATTTGTGCGCGCGTTGGCGGCGATCCGCGATCAAAAGCAGGCCGCCTGAGGAGCGGCTGAACAGGGATCCCAGCAATCGGTTTGAAACTTATTACGCAAAAGGAGCTTGAAAATGGCAAAAACATTGACGAAGGATGATCTGATCACCGCCATCGAGAAGAGGTCGGTGCTGGGGATGGCGGAACTGGTAAAGGCGCTGGAGGAGAAGTTCGGGGTGTCCGCTGCTGCGCCGGTGGCCGTCGCCGCCGCCCCCGCCGCGGCCGCGGCCGGCGAGGAGGCAGCCGAGGAGAAGAGCGCCTTTGACGTCGTGCTGACGTCGTTCGGCGACAAGAAGATTCAGGTGATCAAGGCCGTACGCGAGATCACCGGCCTGGGGCTGAAGGACGCCAAGGAATTGGTGGAAGGCGCGCCAAAGGCCGTGAAGGAAGGCGTGACCAAAGAGGAAGCCGAAGCGCTGAAGGCCAAGCTGGAGGAGCAGGGGGCGACGGTCGAACTCAAGTAATTGGCATTTTTCTGCGGCAAGGAACAACCTGCGGGCCAACCCCGACGATCCAGAATCGTCGGGGCACGCCCCTTTTTGCATTTTTGATTCACATCCGATGAGGTCAACATGGCAAAGCAAACTTCTGTAAAACGAATCCGCAAGAATTTCGGCAAGATCCGGCCGGTGATCTCCATGCCGAACATGCTGCGCATTCAAACGGATTCCTATCTCGATTTCCTTGGTGTCGGCCAGGGCAAGGCCGATATCAACGCTTCGCAACTGGCCGATGTGTTCAGAAATGTCTTTCCCATCAAGGATTATTCCGGCAATGCCGAGCTGGATTTCGTGGCGCTAGAGTACAGCCCGCCGCGTTACGACCTGGACGAGTGCCGGCGCCGGGACCTGACCTATGCCCTGCCGGTCAAGGTGAAGCTGCATCTGACCATCTACGAACACGATGGCGGCAAGGGCGGCAAGAAGAAAAAGCATGTTCGCGAGGTGCGGGACCAATCCGTCTACATGGGCGAGATTCCGTTGATGACGGATCACGGCTCCTTCATCATCAACGGTACCGAACGGGTGATCGTCTCCCAGATGCATCGCTCGCCGGGGGTGTTTTTCGACCACGACAAGGGCAAGACTCAAGCCTCCGGCAAGCTTTTGTTCAAGGCGCGCATCATTCCCTATCGCGGTTCATGGCTCGATTTCGAATTCGACGCCAAGGACAAGGTGAATTTCCGCATCGACCTGCGTCGCAAGATGCCGGTCGGGATCCTGCTCAAGGCCCTCGGCTACAGCGAGCAGGAGATTCTCGACCGCTTCTATGAGCGGCGCATTTTCCGGCTTTCCGGTCGAGGCCTGCAGATCAAGTACATTCCCGAACAGTTCCTGGGCAGCCAGGCCGTGGCCACCATCCGGGTGGGCGGCAAACAGGTGGTGGCGGAAGGCAAGAAAATCGGCAAGGCGGCCATCAAGCGCCTTTCGGATGCCGGCATCGAATGGATCGACGTGCCGGACGAGGTGGCCCTGGGCGAATACATCGCCACGCCGGTGATCGCCGCCGGTGGCGAGATCCTGCTCGACACCAACGAAGAGCTGACAAGCGAGGCCCTCGATGCCATGCGCGCGGCGGGCATCGAACAGTTCGAGTGTCTGTTTATCGATGCCTTCCGCCGCGGTCCATGGCTGGCGGATACCCTGCGGCTGGACGATGTGCAGAGCAAGGAAGAGGCGCGGGTCGAGATTTACCGCATGATGCGACCCGGCGAGCCGCCGACCGTGGAAACCGCGCGCGTGCTGTTCGAATCGATGTTCTTCGATCCCAGCCGCTACGATCTCTCACGCGTGGGACGCATGAAGCTGAACAGCCGCCTGGGCATCAGCAACGAGGAAGTGCCGCTGGATCACGGCACGCTGCGCAACGAGGACATCCTGCTGACCCTCGACACCCTGCTCAAACTGCGTGACGGCATCGGCGAGGTGGACGACATCGATCATCTCGGCAACCGTCGCCTGCGCTCGGTGGGCGAACTGCTGCAGAATCAGATCCGCCTCGGCCTGGTGCGCATGGAGAGAGCCATCCGCGAGCGGCTGAGTTCGGGCGACTTAAACGAGATGATGCCCTCCGATCTGGTCAACGCC
>CAZHOU010000174.1:0-3546 GCA_964534165.1 uncultured Zetaproteobacteria bacterium | reverse complement strand
ATTACACCGGACAACTCTCGTGCTACTACTTCGGACAGGTTATGTGTTACTGACATCAGGAAGGCAAGCGTGAAGAGGTGCATGCGTTATTTTTACCGATCGTTACGCCCGAGGGAAGGATCATCCCCCCTTGACATATCATTATATTCACATATAATTTCGGCGTGCAACCGATACCGAAGGAAAAGATCAAGCTCGCCTCCGAGGGGCTGCGCGCCATCGCCCACGAGATCCGGCTGTCCGTGCTTTGCCATCTGATGCAGGGACCGATGTGCGTGCAGGATCTGATGCAGGCCACCGGTGCCTCGCAGCCCAATCTGTCCCAGCACCTGACGAAGATGCGCCTGATGGGAATCCTGACCAATGAAAAACGCGGCAAGCACGTCTATTATGCCATTGCAGATCCGGCGTTTAAGGAGTTGCTGACCGCACTCCAGCACATCTACTGCCCGGAAATGTGTGAAGGAGGTGATTCTGCATGAACCCTGCACGCCCCCTTTTTTTGAGATTCATATTATCATATACTTATGTAACATTATTATTCCTTTCCATCCCCTTGCCGACCCAGGCAGGGACGGACACCGCCCTACGGGTTTCGCTGTCCAAGGCCGTGGCCATGGCGCTGACGGGCAACCGCAGCCTGGCGGCCAGTTCCAGTAGGCTCGAGGCTGCACGCGACAAGGCTGCAATCGCGGCTGGGCGATTGCTGCCACGTCTGGACGCACGCTGGTCCGCCTCCCGGACCGATTCGCCCGTCCAAGCCTTCGGCGACAAATTGCTGCAAAAGCGCTTCACCGCCGCCGACTTCGCCATCCCGGGCCTGAACAATCCGGATGCGATCAACAATTATCACACGGACATCGCCGTCACGATTCCGGTCTATCAGGGCGGGGCGCTTTGGGCGGCGAGGCGCATGAGCGAGGCCGGCGCCGAGGCGGCGGCGCAGGCCTTCGAGGCCAAACGCCAGACCACGATCCTGCAGGTGATCGAGGCCTTCACCCTGCTCAGGCAGACCAAAGCCCAACGAGATGCAGCCGCGACCGCGGTCCTTGCCGCACGCATGCACCTTCACAACACACAGGCGCTTGTGCGGCGTGGCATCGCCATCGCCAGCGATGTCATGGATGCGCGTGCCCATCTCCTGCAGGCGCAGGTGCATCTTCGTCATGCCGCCAACGCCGTGTCGACGGCCATGGATCGCTTTCAATTGTTGTTGGGAGCAACAAGCGGCCACACCGTGGAGCCCCTGGGAGAACCGGCGATCCGTCTCGAACGCCGTGATGCCTCGGCCTGGGTGGCGACGGCCCTGGACCGGCATCCGATGCTGGAGGCGGCGCAGCACAACCTGGAAGCCGCTCGGGCCCGGGTCGACCAGGCCATGGCCGCCTTTCGTCCGGCCGTCAATCTGCATGCCATCGAGGAGTGGAACAGCGACAGTGCCGTCCCGAAGAATCCGAACACGACACTGGCCGCGGAATTGCAGTTCAATCTTTTCTCCGGCGGATCGGATCGGGCGCGGCTTGAGGCAAGCCGGGCGGAGATGAGCGCCCGCAACATGATTCTGGCCGAACTCAAGCACCGCATCGTGAACAATGTGAAAACGGCATGGAGAGAACTCGATGAAGCCGAAAAGCGTTATGCCGCCGCAACCCAGATTTTGAAGCAACGCCTCGAATCCCTGCGTATCCGAAGACTGCGGGAACAGCAAGGCCTGGAACGCGTGAGCGATGTGCTGGATGCGCAGTCGCATGTGGATCAGGCCCGTGCCGAGCATATCCGTGCCCGCTATGAGGTCATCATCGCCAAGGCGCGGCTGCTGGCGGCGGCCGGGGTTCTGAGGCCGGAGGTGGTTCAATGAGAGGCAAGATCACTGCACTTGCGATTCTGGCTGCACTCCTCACCGGTTGTTCCGGCCACGGCGGTCACGCCGTTACCGAAAAACACCCCCTTGTCGAGGCCCGCACAGCATCGGTGCGCGAAATCGAGGTGCCGAGGTATTCCATCACCAGCGGCACTGTGGCCAGCGATCATCGGGTCATGATCAGTTCCAGACTGACCGGCTACATCCGCGCCGTCCGGGTGCGCGAGGGCGAGCGGGTGCACAAGAATGATCTCCTGATCCGCATCGATCCGGTGGATGCCCGCCAGGCGCTGGCCCAGGCCCTGGCGGATCTAGCCGATGCACGCGCGGACTTTCGGCGCTTCAAGTCCCTGCTGGCGCAGAAGGCGGTCAGCAGGCAGCAATTCGACAAGGTGGCGATGCGCTACAAGATAGCCAGGGCGCGCGTGGCACGAGCGCGAAATCAGCTGTCGTACGCGGAAATCCGCTCGCCGGTGGATGGTATCGTCGTGCGCAAGATGGCCCATGCCGGCGATCTCGCGAAACCGGGGGCGCCGCTCCTTTCGATCGAGGATCCGAGGCTGTTGCTGGTGGAAACCGATGCCTCCGAACAGGTCGTTAGTTTCCTGCATCACGATGCGCCGGTGGATCTCTCCATTCCCGCCATCGGCGAGGTGCGGCGCGGTCATATTCGGCAACTGGTCAGCGCCGCAAACCCAGTCTCCCACAAATTCCATATCAAGATCTCCCTGGACAATCCCGCCGGCATTCATCCCGGCATGTTCGTCGAGGTGCGTTTTCGCATCGGCCGGCGCAGGGCGATCGTCGTTCCCGCCGCTGCGATCGTGCACCGTTACGGTCTGACAGGGGTCTATGTCGTCGATCGGAAGGGAATCGTCCATTACCGCCTCGTCCGCCTGGGGCCTGCGGGTGACGGCGACGTGGAGGTCGCGGCCGGCCTTCATGCCGGCGAACGCGTGGCCTGGGGTGCCGGCCTGCATACCGGTGTGCGGGTCAGGAAGCCATGAAGCACCGACGATGAGGGAAGGCATGGAGAGGAATAACGGCAACCGGAGCAGTGGGAAAGCACCGCATTTGAACATCGCCGGCCGCCTGGGTGCGGTGGCCATGGAGTCGAAGCTGACTCTGCTTCTCAGCCTGCTGATCTTCCTCGTGGGCCTGTTCGCCCTGTTCATGACACCGCGCGAGGAAAACCCCCAGATCGACGTCCCGGCGGCCAATGTCTTCGTGCGCATGCACGGTGCCAGCCCCGGGGAGGTGCACAACCTGATCGTGCGTCCGCTGGAAATGGTGTTGCGGGAGATGACGGGTGTCGATCACACCTTCGGCATGGCCCTCGACTCCCTTGGGGTCGTCACCGTGGTTTTCAAGGTCGGCGAGGACAAGGAAACGAGCCTCGTCAAGCTCTACGACCGCCTGATGCACAACCTCGACCGCGTGCCTCCGGGGGCCAGCCAGCCGCTGGTCAAACCGCTGGATGTCGATGACGTCCCGATTGCCGTCATCACCCTTTCGTCCCGGGCCATGGACGGTTTGGCCCTCAGGCGCCTTGCCGAGCGCGTGCGTGAACAGCTGGCGCCGCTTGCAGGCGTCTCCGTCGCCGACATCGTCGGCGGCCGCCGTCATGCCGTGCGTATCGAACTCGATCCGGTACGCCTGGCCGGCTATCGCATCCCCCTGGACGC
>CAZHOU010000173.1:0-3586 GCA_964534165.1 uncultured Zetaproteobacteria bacterium | reverse complement strand
TCCCTGCACACCAACACGGCCGTGGACACCGTCGTGCGTCTGGCCGACATGGGCATCCCCTCCTATCTTCTGGCCCAAGGCCTGCTGGCCGTGATCAGCCAGAACCTGATCAAACGCCTGTGCCCCACTTGCCGGCGACAGATCCCGGTCAGCGAAACCGCGATATCGCTGCTTAAGCGGATGGATCTGGAGCCGCCCACGCATCTTTTTCAGGCCGGTGGTTGCGAGGCATGCAACGGCACGGGCTACACGGGGCGCTGCATGGCTTACGAACTGCTCGAAATCGACGACCGCCTGCGCACGGCCATCCACGACGGCATCATGGGGGAGGAATTGCAACGGCTGGCGGTCGAAGCGGGTATGCACCCCAAGCACCGGCACGTGCTGGATCTGGCCCGCGAAGGCATGATTTCCGCCGATGACATGATGCGTTACCTTGCGTGACTTGCCTGTTCCCGACGCCCGATCCACCACACCACGAAGGCGTAGGCGGGGGCGCCGGCGGCGGCCAGGATCAGAAACAGGTGCACCTTGCCGAGCAGGGCCAACACCAGAACCAGGTAGATGAAATCGCGGCGTGAAAGGATGTCCGCGATACGAACGAGCATGGAATCGGCGTGATCCGGATCCACAACCGACGTGTAGAGAGGACCACCGGCGGTTTTGTCGCGCATCGTTCGGGCATAGATCAGCCAGGCGCAGGCCATGGCCCCGGTGGCGGCGGCCAGCGCAGGGAGCAGGGGCCAGGTGGCGCCGACCTGGCGGGCCCAACCGCCGCCGATGCACAGGAACACGGCGACGTGCACGACGTTGTCGCTCCAGTAATCCAACAGCCCACCACTCCGGCTTTCCTGAAACTTCAAACGCGCCAGTTCCCCGTCGCAGCCGTCCAGAATGGCATGAAGCAGAAAGAGCAAGGCCCCGGCGACCTGCGGTCCGCGGCCGGGGGAGAGAAAAAAAAGGGCCCCGGTGAGGCCGATCGCGAGGCTCATCCAGGTCATCTGATTGGGCGTGATTGGGCGGTTCATCAGTCTACGGGTCACGGCCCGCGAGATCCTGCGGTTGATCAGTCGTGACATCAGTCCTTCCGTCTCCTTGATCAGGCCGGAGAGCAACCTCTCTTCCAGTTGCCGGCGACTCGATTCATCATGCACGGGGACATCACGGACGATCCAGGCCCCGTCCCCGATCGCTTCATCCCCGTTCCCGGGGATGATCCGTACCTTGGCTGGCGTGCCGTTCAGGGCGCTCGCCAGTGTTTCGTCCCGTTGCGGCAGCAACACGAAGATGGTCTCCGCCCCCTTCCGCGCCTCTTCGAGCACCATCCTGCGGATCAGGGGCAAGCCGCCCACCGTGGCCTGCGCCCATTTCCTCGCATTCGGTGCCAGCAACGGAATCAACACCCGCAAACTACGCCTCCGTTCCCATGCCCCGCAGCCATCAACCGCTTGGACCACGGTCTGCCCGCCGGTAACCGTAGAGCCAACGGGCTGTCGTATTGCCAATATTGCGCGCCGAATGCACGGCTCCGGCCGCAATGAACAGCTCGTCGCCGTTCCGTGGATGCAGGATTCGGCCCTCGATCTCGAATTCCATCCGCCCTTGCAGAACGATCACAAGTTCATCGACCGCATGCACATAATTCTCCCATCGCCGCCCCGGCGGATCCACCCACAGATCGCAGGAAAACCCGCGTCGCTGCCAATCGCGACGAATTCGGTCGATGTCCCTACGCTCCCCAACCACGGCTGCGCTTACCTCACGCCGTGTTGTTATCGCGGCGAATCCAGAAAAGGGTAGTCGGTGTACCCGTGCGCATCGCCGCCGTAGAAGGTATCGGGATCGGGTGTGTTCAAAGGCGCATTCCTGCGAAACCGCTCGGGCAAGTCCGGGTTGGCCAGAAAAAGAACTCCGAACGAGACCATGTCGGCCCGGCCCAGGGCCAGGGCCCGCTCCGCCCTCTCCTTGTCGTAACCGCCGTTGGCGATGTAAACTCCATGAAAGCTCCTGCGAATTCCCAGCATGTCCATTTCCCGGTCCGGCTCACCGCCCATCGAAACCTCGACCACATGCAGGTAGACGACACCGATTCCGGAAAGCATGGCGGCCACGGCGGTGAACAGCGCCTCGGGGTCGGAGTCATGAATGTCGTTGAAGGTGTTGATCGGGGAAATGCGCACCCCGACCCTGCCGGCACCGATCTCATGGGCCACCGCCTCGGTGACCTCGCGCAGGAGTCGCATCCGGTTCTCGATCGAACCGCCGTATTCATCACTGCGGTGATTGGTGCCGTCGCGCAGGAACTGATCGAGGAGATAGCCGTTGGCGGCGTGGATCTCGACCCCGTCGAAATCCGCTTCCATGGCACAGGCGGCGGCATGGCGGTATTGCCCGACGATGCCCGGTATTTCTTCTCTCTCCAGTGCGCGGGGGGTCACGAAATCCTTCTTGCCCTCATAGGTGACGGCCTGCCCGGCCGGCCGGATCGCGCTGGGGGCCACCGGCAACGCTCCCCCGTGGTAATCGGGATGCGAGATGCGGCCGCAGTGCCACAATTGCACGAAGATATGCCCGCCGGCCTCGTGCACGGCGGCGGTGACCCGGCGCCAGGCCGCCACTTGGTCAGAGGTATGGATGCCGGGGGTTGCCGGGTACCCGATCCCCTGCTCGGAGACCTGGGCCCCCTCGGTGACGATCAGGCCTGCTGTGGAGCGCTGGCGATAGTACTCCACCGTGAGCGGCGTCGGCTTGTTTTCCGGCGCGCGATTGCGGGTCATCGGCGCCATGACCATTCGATTCGGCAGTTGCAGGGAACCCAGTTGGATGGGGGTGAACAAGTTCGGCTTCATTTTTTCTCCGCCTTCTTGCGCAGAATGCAGAACAGGGCCTTGGGCGGGGCCTCGCCGGCGGTGGCAAAGACGCTCGGTCGGCAATCGACGATTTCGAAGTCGTCTGTGAACAGGCGGCGGATGTCCTCCTCGTTGTATCGTCCCGGTGGTCCTTCGGGGCGCGTCTCCTCCTTGTGAAAGCATTTAAGCAACAGGATTCCGTCGGCCTTCAGTAGCCGACGCACGGCGGCGAGATAGGCCTGCTGCTCCTCGCGGGCGGAGAAACAGTGGAAGACCCCACGGTCGAGGATCAGATCGAAGGGGCCGGTAAGCCGGGTTTTCAGGATGTCGTCCACATGGAAATCGATCTTCACCCCTTCCTTTCCGGCCCGCTTGCGTGCCGCGGATACCGCCGCCTCCGAAATATCACTGGCCGTCACATGAAAACCGCGGGCAGCCAGGGCCACGGCCTGGGTGCCGGGTCCACAGCCAAGATCCAGCACCTCGCCGGAGCGGATCCCGAGCGCATCCAGTGCGTCGGCGAAATCGTCATCCAGTCCGGCCTGAAACCAGGGCAGTTCCTCCGGCGGCGTTTCCTGATAGCGCGCCTCCCAACCCAGGCGCGCGGGTACCTGCCATGGCGTGCTCCAGCGACTTAAGCGCACGAATTGCTCGATCGGCATGCGCCACCGCGGTGCCTGCTCGATGGCACGGAACTCTTCCTCCAACTCACCCGCATCGCCGGGATGGCCCAGGGC
>CAZHOU010000172.1:0-3589 GCA_964534165.1 uncultured Zetaproteobacteria bacterium | reverse complement strand
GCGGACTATGTGAAGAACATGATCACGGGTGCGGCGCAGATGGACGGGGCGATTTTGGTGGTATCGGCGGCGGACGGCCCGATGCCGCAGACGCGGGAGCATGTGTTGTTGGCGAAGCAGGTGAACGTTCCGTACATTGTGGTGTATTTGAACAAGGCGGACATGGTGGACGACGAGGAGTTGTTGGAGCTGGTGGAGATGGAGGTTCGGGAGCTGTTGAGTTCGTACGGATTTCCTGGGGATGAGGTGCCGGTGATCAAGGGGAGTGCGCTGAAGGCGTTGGAGGGGGACAAGTCGGAGATTGGGGTTCCGTCGATTGAGGCGTTGATGCGTGCGATTGACGAGTACATACCGACGCCGGAGCGGCCGATTGACAAGCCGTTTTTGATGCCGATTGAGGATGTTTTTTCGATTTCGGGCCGTGGGACGGTAGTGACGGGGAGGATTGAGCAAGGGATTGTGAAGGTTGGGGACGAGGTTGAGATTGTAGGGATTCGGCCGACGCGGAAGACGGTGGTGACGGGCGTGGAGATGTTCCGGAAGCTGTTGGACCAGGGTCAGGCGGGGGACAATGTGGGATGTTTGCTGCGTGGGATTGAGCGCAAGGACGTGGAGCGGGGTCAGGTTTTGGCGCAGCCGGGCTCGATCACGCCGCACACGCAGTTCAAGGCGGAGGCGTACATTTTGACGAAGGAGGAGGGGGGTCGGCACACGCCGTTTTTCAACGGCTACCGGCCGCAGTTTTATTTTCGGACGACGGACGTGACGGGATCGGTGACGTTGCCGGAGGGAGTGGAGATGGTGATGCCCGGGGACAACGTGTCGATGGAGGTGACGTTGATCACGCCGATTGCGATGGACAAGGAGCTGCGTTTTGCCATTCGCGAGGGCGGTCGTACGGTCGGTGCCGGCGTCGTCACCGAAATCATCAAGTAGAATCAGGGGGGCTTTTGTGGCTGCCGAAACCATTCGTATCCGACTGAAGGCGTTCGATCACCGCATCCTGGACAAGAGTGCGGCGGACATCGTGTCCACGGCCAAGCGCACCGGCGCCATCGTGCGCGGGCCGATCCCGTTGCCGACACGGATACAAAAATACTGCGTGATCCGCAGCCCGCACAAGGACAAGGATTCGCGCGAGCAATTCGAGATTCGTACACACAAACGGCTGCTGGATATCGATAGTCCGACACCGCAGACCGTCGATGCGTTGATGAAACTGGATCTGCCGTCCGGTGTCGACGTCGAGATCAAGCTGTAGGCTGGGGGAGAACGATGGCTGCAGGACTGATCGCACGCAAGGCGGGCATGACTCAGATCTTTACCGAGGATGGCGCCGCCGTGCCGGTGACGGTGCTGGATGTGGAGCCGTGCCGGGTGATTGCGTTGCGCCGGACCGAAAAGGACGGCTACGACGCCGTGCAGATCGGCTACGGGCGTCCACGCCGGCGCCAGCCCCGCGCCGTTCAGGGGCATTACGCGAAGCAGGGGCAGGAACCGATGCAGGGGCTGAAGGAATTTCGCCTCTCCGCCGGAGAGACATTGGAGGTGGGCCAGGAACTTTCCGTCGAGATGTTCAAGCCGGGCCAGAAGGTGGATGTTTCGGCGACCTCCAAGGGGCGCGGTTTCGCCGGCGTGATGAAGCGCTACGATTTCGGCGGCGGCCGTGCCAGCCACGGGGCCGAGAAGATCCACCGCCAGATGGGTTCCACCGGCCAGTGTCAGTGGCCCGGGCGCGTGTTTCCCGGCAAGAAGATGCCCGGCCATCACGGCGCCAAGAGAGTGACAATCCAGAATCTCGAGGTCGTACGTGTGGATCCGGATGCCGGCCGCATCCTCGTCAAGGGTGCCGTGCCCGGCCCAAGGAAAGGGCTGGTCGAGGTGCGTCCGGCCGTGAAGGGGGCCGCCGATGCCTGAGATTGCGATTGTGGACCAGAGCAACCGTGAGGTTGGCAAGTATAAGCTGAACGACGCCGTGTTCGGCCTTGAGCCCGATGCCGGCTTTGTGCATCGCGTCTATGTGGCGCTGGCGGCGGCGCAGCGGGCCGGCACCCACAAGACCAAGGGACGCTCCGAGGTGTCCGGTGGCGGCAAGAAACCCTGGAAACAGAAAGGGACCGGACGTGCGCGGCAAGGCTCGATTCGTGCCACACAATGGCGCCACGGTGCCGTTGCGCATGGGCCGACCCCGCGCTCGTATGCCACGCGCATCAACAAGAAAGAGCGCCGGCGGGCGCTGTGCATGGCGCTGTCCGCATCCGTCCGCGATGGCAGGTTGACGGTGCTGGACAAATTGCAGCTCGAGGCCGTGCGTACGCGCGACTTTGTCCGTTGTCTCAAGGCATTGAACGTCGAAAAAGGCCTGATCGTGCTGGATCGAGGGAACCGGGAAATCATGCTCTCGAGCCGCAATGTCCCCAACACCAAGGTGGTGCTGGACGGCCAGCTCAATCTGCACGATCTGTTGAAATATGATCGTCTCGTGTTGACGCGGGCGGCGGTCGAGAAACTGGAGGGTCGTCTGGCATGAGTGCAGGATGGAATGACTTCGAAACACTTCGCCGCCCGGTGGTGACGGAAAAAAGCTACGCCGCCCAAGGCGCAGCCAATCAATACACCTTTCGTGTGGAGAGGCGGGCGACCAAGCAGCAGGTCAAGCAGGCCGTCGAGGCCATCTTCGGAGTCGATGTCGAGCAGGTGCGGATCTTGAATCTGCCGGGCAAGCCCAAGCGCCGCGGCATGCGTGAGGGTCGCCGTCCCGGCTACCGCAAGGCCATCGTGCGTCTGGCCGCTGGGCAATCCCTGGAAGTGGCGGAAGAGGGTTGAAGAGATGGCACTAAAGGCATTGAAACCCACGACCAACGGCGCCCGCGGGCGCATTGCGGTCGTGCATCCGGAATTGTACAATGGCCGTCCGGAACGCAGTCTGACCAAGGGCGTGGTCAAGAGCGGCGGACGCAACAACAAGGGTCGGGTCACGTCCCGTCATCGCGGCGGCGGCCACAAGAGACTGTACCGGAAGATCGATTTCAAACGCGACAATTTCGGTGTTTCAGGCCGGGTTGAGCGTATCGAGTATGATCCCAACCGCAGCGCCTTGATCGCCCTGGTGGTTTTCGCAAACGGCGAGCGCCGCTACATCCTGGCGCCGCAGGGTCTGCGCGTGGGGGATGCGGTCATGAGCGGGCCGCAAGCCGAGGTGCGTCCGGGAAATGCCATGCAGCTTGCCGCCATCCGCGTGGGCACCATGGTCCACAATGTGGAACTCAAGCCCGGCAAGGGCGGGCAGCTTGCGCGCAGCGCCGGCGGCGCTGTGCAATTGATGGGCAAGGAAGGTGATCGCGCCGTTCTGAAGCTGCCCAGCGGTGAATTCCGACGCGTTGATGTTCGCTGCATGGCCACGATCGGCGTACTCGCCAACGGCGACCATGCCAACCGCAAGATCGGCAAAGCCGGACGTTCCAGGTGGCTCGGAATCCGCCCCCACGTACGCGGCGTGGCGATGAATCCGGTGGATCATCCTCACGGTGGCGGCGAGGGCAGAACCTCGGGCGGCCGCCACCCGGTGACGCCGTGGGGTGTGCCCACC
>CAZHOU010000171.1:0-3628 GCA_964534165.1 uncultured Zetaproteobacteria bacterium | reverse complement strand
CATCGTACATGCCGCCGGAATTGGCACAGGAACCCATGGAGATCACCCATTTCGGTTCCAGCATCTGCCGGTACATGCGCAGGATCATTGGCGCCATCTTGATGAACACCGTGCCGGAGATGATCAAAAGGTCGGATTGACGCGGGGATCCTCGCATCACCTCGGCGCCGAAGCGGGCGATGTCATGCCTGGGCGTGAAGGCGGTCATCATTTCGACGAAACAACAGGAAAGCCCGAAATTGAAGGGCCATAATGAATATTTGCGAGACCAGGCGAGCGCCTGATGCAGGCGTGTGAAGACGGCGCTCAGATGTCCCTGGCGGGTCTGTCCGGACTCCATGAGAGTCCCCCTTTGCGCCACTCATAGATCAGTCCGAGAAGCATGATGACAATGAACAGGCAGGCCCCCAACGCGGCCACGATCCCCAACTCCCAGTAAGCCACGGACCAGGTGAACAGGAATGCCGTCTCGATATCGAAGACGGCGAAAGAGACGGCGACGACATAAAAATGCACCGGTACATGCAGGCGCGCGTCCCCGGTGGGAGGAATGCCGCATTCGAAGGGCGTTTCCTTGTCCCATTGCGGCTTGTATCCACCCAGGATGTTTCCCAGCCAGAAGAGGCAGGCGAGCGCGGCGAGGATGAGCGCCGCGAACAGGGGGAGGATGATCATCGGCTCATGATTCATCGGCGGCACCGGGAGATCGGGTACGAGGGCGGAGAGTGATTTTCGCGGGACTTCGACGGCCGGCAATCATGATATTCTTTAGTCTAGAGGATGCGTGCACGGAGTGCCAAACATGCCCTCGCCCTCCATCCACGCATGAGATTTATGCTATTCTTGGTAAGGCAATGTTTGTATTGGATTGCATGAAGCCGTTGTCGCCGAAGCAGGGCGATAGGCCGAAAGGGGAGGAGTGTGACGATGAATATCAAATCCGGAATCGAGCGGATGGTGGCCACGATCGACGAGAACGAAACGGTCCTGGAAGCCGCCCGTTTGATGAGCGACAAATACATCGGTTCGGTCGTGGTCACGAGCCACGGAAAGGTTGCCGGCCTGTTCACGGAGCGTGAGCTGATGATGCGCGTGGTCGGCAAGGGCAGGGATCCGTCCAAGGTGAAGGTCCGGGATGTGATGCGAACCGATCACGTCAAGGTCGGGCCGGAGGAAAGTGTCGGTCGCTGCCTGGATCTGATGAAAGAGAACCGCTGCCGGCACTTGCTGGTTTTTGACGGTGACGAGTTTATCGGCATCGTGACCTTGCGCACCATGGTGGCGTTGATGCTGCAGGAGAAGGAGACGCTGATTGACCAGTTGCAATGCTACATCACGGGTTGAAGTCCGAGTGTTCGGGTGTGGAAGGGCCGGGGATGTCTGCCTCAGGCCGTAACACCCCGGGCTGCCGGCGGGAGGCGCCGTGCTCTTTCCGGAGCGAATGAGCCGATTGGTCTGGCTTGTGCCCGAATCCAGGCTGGGCGAGTCTCTGGCGTGGCTTGCCCGTCACCATCGCTTCCAGTTGCACGAGCGGCTTCATCTGGGCGAGGAAAGATCCATGCACGACTTGCGGGCACGATTTGAGGCCGGGCGCCGTTATACCCGCCACCGGCGGGCGCGCATGCTTCTTACCACCATTCCGGACAAACCCCTGCTGCAATACCGCCTGGGCGAATGCACGGACGGGGCACCCGCGGGTACGCTGCACCTGGAAGATCTCGGCCTGTTCCTGTGGATCGGAACGGGCGAACCCCCGGAAGGGGTGCGGGAATATCTGCTGCCCGAGCCCTTGCCGGAGCCGCCGTCGATGCCGCTGTCGTTGCCCGATGAACAGTGGCAGTTGCTCTTCTCGCACGCCGCGGCCATCGGGCATGTGGGGAGTTGGGCCATCATCGACGGCTGGCTGCCGCGATCCGAGACGTGCCGACTGGAGAAAAGGCTCGGGGCCGAAGGCGAGGCCTTTGTGTTGACTCCGGCGGAGAGCAGCGGTCTGGACATGGAGACCGTGCCGGTTCTTTACCGGCGACCGGCTTGGCTTTCCGGTTTCGGTCGCCTGATGGGCCTGTTCGGAGCCACCGGCTATCGCGAGATCGATCCCACCCTTTTTCTTGCCTTCGGTTTTGTGCTGATGTTCGGCATGATGTTCGCCGATCTCGGGCAGGGCCTCTTGCTCGCCGCCGCCGGGGCGGCCCTGCTGGGATGCGGCGGCGGCCGGCGTGAGGTGGGGCAGGTACTGGTGCCCGTGGGGCTTTCCGCCGCCCTCTTCGGTTGGTTGTTCGGCGTTTGTTTTGCACGTGAGGACCTCATCACACCGCTGTGGTTCCGCCCCCGGGAAGCAATCCTCCTCTACCTCGGCGCCAGCGCGGCCTTGGGGATCGTCACCATCCTGTTCGGCCTTCTCCTCGGTCAGGTGAATGCATGGCGCGAGGGCCGCTGGCGGGAGCGCTTGTGGGGACCGTTCGGGTTCATCGGTCTGATGTTTTATCTGCTTCTGATTGCGGCGGTGGCCGCCTGGCTTCTGCACATGAACGAATTCGGTCGATTTGCGGCCCTGGCGGCCGCGGGTGTGCTGGTGCTGGTTTTTGTGCGGTGCATGCGGCAGGACGCGGGCCAAGCCTTCTTGACGCGGGTCATGGTCGCCCTGATCGAAAGCTACGACCTTGTCATGCGCTATGTCGCGCAAACGTTTTCCTTCACCCGCATCGCCGCCTTCTCCATCGCGCACGTGGCCCTTTCGACCGTGGTCGTGCTGGCCGCGGACAGCGTTTCCTCCACCTGGGCCGTGTGGGCCGTCATGGGCGCGGGCAACGCGGTGATCATCGCCCTGGAGGGATTGATCGTGGCCATCCAGACCTTGCGTTTGAATTTCTTCGAATTCTTCACCAAATTCGTGCAGGCCAGCGGCCGTCTCTTTACGCCGTTGGCCTTAAGGGGAACGGGATGACTAATGATCGCAAAAGACGGTGGAGAGGCCGCGCGGGGCTGTATGCCTGCGGCCTCGTTTTGATTTTTGTACCCATCTTTTTCCTTGGCGCATCCGCGTTGGCCGCTGGGGAAAATGCGCCGGTGCTGGCGCATTGGGGCTATTACATGGCGGCGGCCGTGGCCACGGGTGTGGCCTGCCTCGGGGCGGGCTATGCCGTCGCCCATGTCGGTGCCGCCGCCGTCGCCGCCGTCTCGGAGAAGCCGGAAATGCTCGGGCGGGTGCTGATCATCGTCGGCCTGGCGGAAGGCATCGCCATCTACGGCCTGATCATCGCTTTCATCATCATCGCACGACTCGGATGAAGCACCTGGCCTTCCGGGGCGGCGACGAGTTGGCTCTGTTGTTCGCCAGCATCGGGATCACGGCGGCGGAAGATGAACGTGAATGCATGATCATCGCCGACGGCAGCGCCGAGCTTGAGGACGAACTCTGCTGCCACGTTCGGTTGCCGGAGTCCGGGCACCCCGAGGCCGAGAGCGAGCGCCTGGCGCGCCTGCTCGGGCGCGCCGTCGGCCTCGGGCGGGTGCGCTGGTGAGCCACGGCAGCAGCCACTGGCGCCTGAGGGCACGGGGCGGGGGGCGCCGGGGCGGCGCGCGGGTGCCCGTCTCGCGCCTCCGCAGCCCGGGACGGGGGGGAGGCGGG
>CAZHOU010000170.1:0-3643 GCA_964534165.1 uncultured Zetaproteobacteria bacterium | reverse complement strand
TGAAGGGGGTGGGGGGCTGTACGGACTTGTCGGCAGGGCCTTTCATACCGGGGTCGCCGCTTGCTGGGTCCGGCCCGGGACGATTGTGGCCATGCTGGTCAGCTGGCTCGTTCTTGGACGGAAGCTGCGGGCTTTTGCGAAGGTCCACGACGCCATCACCCTCCCCGATGTGCTGGCGACGGCGCACGCGGGGAAATACGCCGCTCCGATCCGGATCGTATCCGTGGCCATCATCCTGTTCATGTTGAGTACTTACACGGCGGCGCAATTTACAGCCGCGGCCAAAACCTTCGAGGCCACCTTTGATTGGACCTATCTCGCGGGCGTTTTGGCCGGTGGTGGGCTGGTGTTGATCTACACGGTGCTCGGTGGCTTTCGTGCCGTCGCCTGGACGGATGTAGCCCAGGCCCTGCTGATGCTTTCCGGTGTCACGATCGTTCCCCTGGCCCTGATGCATCAGATCGGAGGTTGGGAGGCGCTCCTGCAAAGGCTCTCGGCGCAGAATCCGGCCCTGATCGATCCATGGGCGGCCAAAGATGGCCTGGAACTGTTCGGATTCTTCGCCCTGTGGTTCGGAATCCCCTTCGGCTATCCGGGCCAGCCTCATATTCTGGTGCGGTTTATGGCCAGCAGGGACGAAGCCGTCATCCGCCGCGGCGCCATCATCTCAAACATCTGGGTTTTCGTGCTCTTCTCCGGTGCCGTTATGCTCGGCATTTCGGCGCGCGCCTACTACGGCTGGCTTCCGGACGCCGAGAAGGCGCTTCCCGTGGCGGCCACGGAACTGCTACCGGGATGGCTGGCCGGGATGATGCTTGCCGCGGTCATGTCCGCCATCGGTTCCACGGCCGATTCGCAATTGCTGGTCTGCGGCTCTTGTATCAGTCACGAC
This sequence comes from uncultured Zetaproteobacteria bacterium, assembly GCA_964534165.1. Taxonomy (GTDB): domain Bacteria; phylum Pseudomonadota; class Zetaproteobacteria; order Mariprofundales; family Mariprofundaceae; genus CAZVLQ01. The sequence goes on along the minus strand of CAZHOU010000170.1, from coordinate 2,751 downwards.
CTTCTGGATCGAACCTTCGGCCTCCGATTCAGCCGTCGTTTCATGCTGCGGGTACACCGCCTGGCCGTGTTGTTCATCGGGGTCACGGCCATGGGAATCGCTGCGGTTCAGAGTCGCATCATCTTTCATTTTGTCCTTTATGCCTGGGCCGGTCTCGGGGCCGCATTCGGCCCGGCCCTGATCCTGACCCTGCTGGGACGGAAGACAACGGGTGCGGGAATCGTGGCCGGCATGCTTGCAGGCTTGGCGACCGCCATCGCCTGGGCCGAGACGCCGGCATTGAAGTCCCTGTGCTATGAATTGCTTCCCGCCTTCATGCTTTCGCTGCTGGTGATCGTCATCGTCAGCCGTGCGACCCGGGTCCGGTAAGTTCTCGGTACATGCGCGCCACCGAGTCGGGATCGCATACAAGCAACACATCGCAGCCCGCCCGCAGCGCCCGTTCGCCGGCCAGGCACACATGATCGCCGACGCCGCGCATGCACAGATCGTCACTCCACACCGTTCCACGGAAGCGAAAACGCCGTCGCAACACCTCCCCGATCCAGAACGGGGACAGTGTTGCCACACGTGCATCCGCACGCGAGTAGACAACATGCGCGGTCATGATGTGGCGCAACCCCTCCCGTATCAGCCGCCGGAACGGCTCGGCTTCCGCCATCAGCGTCTCCACCCTCTCCGGCACCACCGGGACGCTCACATGCGAATCGGCTGTGGTGCGACCATGCCCCGGGAAGTGCTTGCCCACCGCTTCGATGCCGGCCGCATGCAGGCCACGCATGCACGCGGAACCCAAGGCGGTGACCCGCTCCACATCCGAACCGAAGGCCCGCTTGCCGATCACCGCATGCGCTCCGGCATGAAAGAGATCCAGCACCGGGGCGCAATTGTGCGTGAAGCCGAGTTCCCTCAGGGCCTCGCCGCAGGCGAGATTCTGTTCGTAGACGGTGGCCACGGCCTTCTCCGCACTTCGCGCGTGCATGCGTCCGAATTCAGCGGCCGCGGCTCTCCCGGAGAACGGAGGCCAGGGCAAACGGCTTACCGGTCCGCCTTCCTCATCGATCGCCGCCCACAAATCCCTGCCGGCCCGATCCCGTGCTTCGGTGAGCAGGCGGCGCAATTGCTTCGGTGTCTCGATGTTCCTTGCAAACAGGATCACCCCCCGTGGCGGGCTGTCACGAAGGGCTCGGCGTTCCGCAGGCGTAAGCCGGGGTCCGCGCAAGCCGATCAGCGACCGTGCCAGGATCTCACGCATGCAGAGAGCCGCCGCTGTTCCTGCGTACATCGAGATGATCGCGCAGCGCATCCCCGAAGAGATTGACCGCCATGACCAGCAGAAAAAGCGTGGTTCCAGGCCAGATCACCAAGGTCGGGGCCACGAGCATCAGGCGCGTGCCCTCGCGGATCATGGTTCCGAGTGAGGCCGCCGGCGGCTGGACGCCAACGCCGAGAAAGGACAGGCCCGCCTCGCCAATCATCACCGCGGCCAGTCCGAAGCTCGCTTCGACCAGAAGCGGCGCGGCGATGTTCGGCAGCAGATGGCGGCAAGCGATGGATCCAAGACCGGCACCGGCACTCATCGCGGCCTCGATGAAAGGCGCATTCTTCAGCGACATCACCTGAGTCCGGGCGAGGCGTGCGAAACCGACCCAACCGACTGCGGTCAGGGCCAGAATCAGCTTGTCGACACCGGGTCCGAGCATGGCCGCGACGGCGATGGCCAGCAGAATGCCGGGAAACGACAGCACCACGTCGGCCGCGCGCATCAGCAAGGCATCCATCCAGCCCCCGAGCCAGCCGGCCGCCATTCCCAACGGGATTCCGAACAGGGCCCCAAGCGAGACGACGGATACGCCGACGGTCAGGGAGAGTTCGAGGCCTTCGGCCAGTCTTGCCAGCACGTCCCGTCCCAGGGCGTCGCAACCAAGGGGGTGCACGGTGCTCATTCCGGCCAGTACGGCGTTCAGATCGACCCGATGGCCATCCACACCGTGCAACCAGGCGGCGGGCAGGATGACAAGCGATGCGAGCAGACAGGCTGCCCCCATGCGAACGGCCGGGATTCCAGGCGGGGTTCTCACTGGGACCTCTGCCTCGGGTCCAACCACATCCCCAACAGATCGGCCGCCAGATTGGCCAACACGTAGATGGCGGCGAGGAACAGCACGCATCCCTGCACCAGCGGATAGTCGCGCCGCTGAATGGCCTCGATGGTCAGCAATCCCAAGCCGGGCCAATCGAAGACCGTTTCCGTGATCACGGCACCGCCCAGAACCGCTCCCATCTGCAACGCATACAGGGTGACCACCGGGACGGCAGCCAGGCGCGCCGCGTGCCACCACCAGAGCCTTCCTTCCGCAACACCCAGGGCACGGGCGGTGCGGATCGCATCCGTGCCCATGGCCTCAAGCCAACTCGATCGTGCCATGCGCGAGAGTACGGCGGAGAGTGCCGTGCCCAACGTCACCGCCGGCAACACGATGCTGCCGGGTTGATCCATGCCGGAAACGGGGAGCCAACCGAGCATGACGGCGAAGAGCAGCATCAGCAGCGGCCCGAGCCAGAAATTCGGGATGGAAACCCCCAGAAGCGAAAAAACCATGGCACCCAGGTCCGGGGCACGGCCGGCATGGCGGGCGGCGAAGCATCCCCGGGGCAGCGCCCTCGTCACGGCCACGCCCAGGCTGCAGCCGGCCCGATCGAGCGCCGGACGCTCGGACCAACCGCCGCCGGCGGCCGCAGCGGCCGAGG
>CAZHOU010000169.1:0-3648 GCA_964534165.1 uncultured Zetaproteobacteria bacterium | reverse complement strand
GACCCGCGCGCGACGGCGCCGTCGAGGGCGGCATCAAGTACACGATCCTGGCCGGGATCGCCGCCGCTTTCTTTTTGTACGGCATCGCCCTCGTCTATGCCCAGACCGGCGCCATGGCACCGGCTCGGTTTGAGAATGCCATGCCGGGACGACTCGACCCGGTCGTCCTCGCCGGCATCGCCATGCTGCTCGTCGGCGTCGGCTTCAAGCTCGCCGTCGTGCCCTTCCACATGTGGGCACCCGACATCTACCAGGCGGCCCCGGCCCCGATCTCCGCCCTTTTCGCCACCACGGCCAAGGCGGCGGTGCTGGCCTTCCTCGTGCGCCTCTTGATGCTGCAAGCACCGGCGGCCTGGGAAGCCCTGCTGCCCGTCATCGCCCTTCTGGCGGCCGTCACCATGACCGCCGGCAACGTCCTGGCCCTGCTCCAGGTCAACCTCAAGCGCCTGCTGGCCTATTCGTCCATCGCCCATATCGGCTACATCCTGGTGGCGTTTGCCGCCGGCAACACCCTCGGCCGCGACGCCGCCGTGTATTACGCCGCGGCCTACGTGGCCATGAATCTCGGCGCCTTCGGCGTCATCGCCGCCGTCGCCTACGCGGACAGGGACCGCGAGCGCATCGAGGATTACCGCGGCCTGGGACGGCGCCATCCCGGCCTGGGTCTGGCCATGGCCATATGCCTGCTGGCCCTCGCCGGCTTGCCGCCCACGGCCGGTTTCATGGCCAAGCTGCTGGCCTTCGGCGCCGCCATCGAATCCGGTCAGGTGGCGCTGGCCGTGCTCGCCGTGCTCAACACGGCGCTGTCGTTCTATTATTACCTGCGTGTGATCCTGGTGTTCTTCTCCAAGAAGGAGGCCACGGCAAAGGATGCGGAAGTACCGCGGGCCGCGACCCTCGCTGTTGCGGCCGCCACACTCGCGGTTATCGGTCTTGGTCTGCTGCCCTCCGCGGTTCTCGATGTCTTTGGGATTCGATGAGGTTCAGCGATACCGGCGCAAAAGAAGGTATTCCTTCAACGCCTCCGCCTGGTTGCATTCCTCATCCCGGGCCGAGTACAGAAGCGTCACCGGGCCGGCCGCCGCCTTGTGCAGCAGCACCTCCACTACCTGCGGGCGAGCGTCCAGTTCGGCGAAATACCGCCGCTTGAACTCCTCCCATCTCGCGCGCTCGTGTCCGAACCATTTCCTCAGCTCCGTGCTCGGCGCCGCCTCCTTCATCCACAATTCGGCCGCAACCTTTTCCTTCGTCAGCCCGCGCGGCCACACCCGGTCCACGAGGATGCGCGCTCCATCCCCCGGTTCGGGGGTTTCATACACCCGTTTCGTTCGGATATCCAGCCGGCTGCGTGCGTCCATCACTCCCCTATTCTGGATCCTTCGGGCCGCCGTGAAAAGAAATCCGGGCTTTAAGCGCCGTGGATCCGATGCTAGCGTTGCAGGATGGGAGCCATTCCCGATCACATCTTTCGTGAATACGACATCCGCGGCATCGCCGGACGGGAGATCACTGTCGATCTGGCCTACAGGATCGGTGCCACCTTGATGCGCATGTTGCCCGCCACCGAAGCACCGGTGGTGGTGGGCCGGGATGCGCGCCTCTCCGGACCGGAACTGCAGGATGCCGTCATTCGTGGCCTCACGGAGGCCGGGGGTAACGTGCTCGACATCGACATGGTGCCGACGCCGCTGGCCTATTTCGCCGTGTTCAGCCAGGAGGCGGCGGGGTGCGTGGTCATCACCGCCAGCCACAATCCCGGCGAATACAACGGCTTCAAGCTCATGCGCGGCCAGGAAACCCTGTTCGGGGAAGACATTCAGAAATTGAAGGAGATGCTTTCGCAGAAACCTTCACGGGGCGAAAGCAACAAAGGGCACGTGCGTCAGATGGACATCGCTCCTCACTATCAGGAATTCCTGTGCAAGGACATCCGCATCCAACACCCGCTCAAGGTGGTGATCGACGCCGGCAACGGCGTCGCCGGCATCACGGCTGCCCCCGCCTATCGCGCCCTGGGATGCGAGGTCTTCGAACTCTACTGCGACCCCGACGGACGCTTCCCCAACCATCATCCCGATCCCACCGTGGAAGAAAACATGAACGATCTGAAGCACGCGGTCATCCAGCACAAGGCCGATCTCGGCATCGCTTTCGACGGCGACGGCGACCGCATCGGCGTCGTGGACGAAAACGGCGACATCATCCGCGGCGATATGCTGCTCCTGATCCTGGCCCGGGACGTGCTTAAGCGCAACCCCGGCGCCACGATCATCTCCGAGGTCAAGTGTTCCCAGCACATGTACGACGACATCGCCAAGCGCGGCGGCCACGGCATCATGTGGAAGACCGGGCATTCGCCCATCAAGGCCAAGATGCGGGAGACCGGAGCCTTGCTGGCCGGCGAGATGAGCGGGCACATGTTTTTCGCCGACCGTTACTACGGCTTCGACGACGCCATCTACGCCGGTGCGCGCCTGATGGAGGTGCTGTCCAAGCAGGAGTCGCCGCTATCGCGGCTTCTGGACGATGTGCCGCCGTCGGTTTCCACGCCCGAAATCCGGGTCGAGTGCCCCGATGCGCGCAAGTTCAAACTGGTGGAAGAGGCCAAGGCGCATTTCTCCGCCCTCGGCTACGACATCATCGACGTGGACGGCATGCGGCTGAAATTCGACGACGGCTGGGCGCTTCTGCGCGCCTCCAACACGCAGCCGGCGCTGGTGTTGCGCTTTGAGGCCCCGAACGAGAAGCGCCTGGAAGAGATGCGAAAGCTGCTGGAGGACTGGCTCTCCTCACATCTTTAATTCCTCGCAACTGAGGCCGTGGAGGGCCATTCCCTCCTCGAGATAGAAGGCGACTTGCGGATGCGAGAGCAGGTATTCAGCCGTATGCTCGCTGCGAGCGGCGGCGGCATCGGCCAGGGCCGCCTCCCACTCGGCCAGGGTGTAGTCGCCCCGGCCCAGCCACATCAGGGCCACCAACTCGATCTGCTCGTCCTCGTTGAGGTCGTTGATGGTCTCGATGGCCTCCTGCAACGCGGGGTCCCCGGCATGATCGGCCAGCACCTGCAGCGCCCAGTTCTCCGCCGGGCTGCCTTCCTCCACCGGCTCGGGGATGACGACCCCCTCCTTGGCGTGGAATTCACGCGCCTTGGAAATGATGAAACAGAGTGTCTCCAGATCGATGTTCAGCATACCGTCCTCCGTTCTTTCCCATCTCACATCTCACGTCTGACGTCTCACGTCTTTCCCGCCTCTCAGTCCACACTCTCCGCCAGCGGCCTCCAGAAGCGGATCATCGCCTCGCTCGGACGCACGTCCGGCAGATGCGCATGCCAATGGCGGATCAGCGAGGCATCGCGGACGATGTCCAGCAGGCGGAAACCGGCCATGCCGCTCTGTCGCGCCCCCAGCGCATCCCCGGCGCCGCGCAGCTCAAGATCCAGTTCGGCCAGCTTGAGGCCGTCGTGATGCGCGCACATGTGCCGAAGACGCTGGATCGCCGTCGGGGAAGCTCCGGGAGAAGGCAACAAGATGCAATAACCCTGTTCTCCATCCCTGCCAACGCGCCCACGCAGCTGATGCAGCTGCGCGAGGCCATAGGCATCCGCCTGCTCGATGACGATCAGGCGTGCCTCCGGCACGTCCACTC
>CAZHOU010000168.1:0-3732 GCA_964534165.1 uncultured Zetaproteobacteria bacterium | reverse complement strand
CCAGCAACTGGTTCAGGGTTTGTTCACGTTCATCATTACCGCCGCCGATGCCGGCACCGCGGTGCCGTCCCATGGCATCGATCTCGTCCATGAATACGATGCAGGGGGCATGCTTCTTGGCCTGCTCGAACATGTCGCGCACACGTGAGGCACCGACACCGACGAACATCTCGACAAAGTCGGAACCCGAGATGGTGAAAAACGGCACTTCCGCCTCGCCGGCGATGGCCTTGGCCAGCAGGGTCTTGCCGGTCCCCGGCGGTCCCACCAGCAGCACGCCCTTGGGAATCTTGCCTCCCAGGCGCGTGAATTTGGAAGGATCGCGGAGAAATTCGATGATCTCCGTCACCTCCTGCTTGGCCTCGTCACAGCCGGCGACATCATCGAAGGTGACGCTGTTGGTGTTCTTGGTCAGCAGCTTGGCCCGGCTCTTGCCGAAGGACATGGCACCACCGCGCCCGACACCGCCCTGCATTTGACGCATGAAGAACACCCACACGGCGATCAACAGCAGCATCGGGAACCAGGAGATCAGCACCGACAGAAAGAACGGCACCTCCTCCGGCTTCCTCACATCGACCTCGACATGATGGTCGATCAAACGTTTCATCAAGGTCGGATCGTCGGGAATGACCACATGATAGGTGCGCAGGTCCCCTTGCAGATTGCGGTATTGACCGCGGATATCGTGGTCCTTGATCCTTGCCGTTTCCACCATCCCGCCATCCACTTTCTCAATGAATGTGGAATAGGACATCGTCTCTCCGCGCGGCAGGGGCGGATTGAACATATTGAAGAGGCTGAACATCGTGATGCCGATGACCAACCATAGAAGCAGGTTCTTTCCCATAGATTCAGTTTACCTCAATTTCCCGTGAATGCCAGTCTCCCGCTATTGGTCTTCCTGCGGCAACAAATTCCTACATGATAATCTATCCACTTCAGATTAAACCATCATGAAGCCGGAAAGCGGCCGGCACACTCCTTCTTCCGACGCAGCCTTACTTCTTGCGGCTGCAGATGCAAGTTTTCCCCGACATGCACAAGACGGGATCGACAAAGATCGATGCCGCCGCGTCCACCCCTCCGACGCCATGCCTCGGCCAGTTCGATGTGGCGACGGCCCAGCACCGTGCCTTCGCCAAACACGGCGGCCATCATGCGCTGCAACACCAAGGCGCGCAGCGGCGGCGACAAAGCGCTCCAATCCCGCCACCGCACGCTGCTTTTTCCCGCCTCCACGGAAACGCTCACGCATCCGCTGCGACGCTCCAGCTCCATTGCCAGTCTCTCCGCCTGGCGCTGCCAGCGCAGAAACAGGTCCACCGGCTCAACGCCGTAGCGGCGCATGGTTGGAAAAAGACGATGCCGGATACGGTTCCGCCACAGGCTCGGATCGCGGTTGCTGGAATCTTCCAGCCATTCCACGCCGGCCCGGCGCAGGACCCGCCGCAACGCCGCAGCCGAAACACTCAACAGGGGTCGCATCAGCAGAATCCCGTTCCATTTCCGCTCCATACGCATGCCGGCACATCCGCTCACGCCGGCCCCCTGCAACATGCGCATGCACACCGTCTCCGCCTGGTCGTCGCGATGATGCGCAAGACAAAGGACGCGTGCATTCTGTTCGCCGGCCCAGCGCAGAAACTGCCGGTAACGCGCATCCCTTGCTCTCGCCTCACGATTGCTGGATGGACTCTCCACGCGGGCGCTGTGAAAGGTGATATTCCAGGCCTCAAGACGCCGCCGCAAAAATTTTTCTTCGGCCTCCGCATCCGGCCGCCAGCCGTGATTCACATGCCAGGCGACCGGCCGATGGCCCAGCGAACGCAAAGCAAGCAGCAGCGCCGTCGAATCGGCGCCGCCGGAGAAACCCACGGCTACATGCGGTGGCAATGAGCAACCGCGCAGCCACTCCCTTGCCTCGGGAAGAAACGGCGGAGTCATGTTTGCGCGGCCCATTCGGATGGGACGGTTCCGGTCTCCGGCCGGGAAATCTCCACCACATACACCTTCTCCTGTTCATCGCCGAATCGAAACGAACCGTCGAAGGTGAGTCGCAGCGACGGCGCCTCTCCACCCGCCTCATCCCGCAACAGGTAGGATTCCATTTCCTTCCCGGTTGCGCCGCCTTCATTCTCCAAGGTCTTCAGGGAGGCCGGAGACGCGGCCTTGATCTCGGCCAGGGCGCGGCCGGTGATCACGAAGTCCCGCCTGTTGTTGTCGAGGCCGGAAGCCTGCAAAGGTTCCTTCCTGGATGCGGCAAGCTTCGCCAGCACCAGGCCGGAAGCGTATGCAAGCCGGCATTCACCGAAGCGGTTGCTGTGCGCGCTTGCCACATACCATGGCCCGTCCAGGGACACGCACACGGGGATCGGCGGGCATGCCGATGGATCCCCGTACTCGGCGAACCAATCCAGAAGTTGCCTGTACATCCGCATGCCCGCCCGCAGCAGCACCGGGACCGGACCGCGCAACAGGCAGGTGCCGGCCCCGAATTCATCGACATGGATCTCCTCTTCTCCCTCCAGAATCTCCATCGTCCGCGGCAGGAAATGCTGTTTGAGGAAACCCTCCATCCCGCGCCCGAGAAGTCCTTCCATGTCCGCCAGGTAGGTGAGCCAATCCATGCGCAAACAGGCCTGCCGGCTGCTTGATCTGCCCTTGCTGCGCAGCGACTGCCCGGTGTCCCGTTGCAGAAGGACGATCTTTCCACCCCGATGGGCATGGGAAAGCGCTCTGTCGGCCTCCTCCCCGCGACGATCACCGACCAGATCCGGGCGCAAGTCCAGCCAGCGTTCCTCGGCCCGGCGTCGTCCGATCTCGATTTCGACATCGGCTGCGAACACCCGATATGCCCGAAGGGTGACGAAATCCCGCAGCCAGGGGCGCAAACGCACCGCCTTGCGTCCCTCCCTGATCCGAGCCAACAACCATTCGGCGAAAGGATGCGAATGCAAGGATGCCAGAGCCTGCTGAAAGGCGGGCTCCAATTGCTCGGGCATCGAGAGCAAGCGATCCAGGCGTTTGCCGTCCTGGGCCAGATGCAACCAGGCGCCTTGACCGCTCTTTTCGGCCAGATCGGCCAACGAGAGCCGCGCCCAACTGCGCTTGAGGAGATGCTCGGCCATGCGCTCCTGCGCCAGATCGGCCAGTACGCGGGAGTCCTGATCGGAATTGCAGGCCCGCAGCCTGGGGATCAGGTCCGGCTCCAGGCCATAGGCGGCGATGACATGGCCGGCGTCCGGCAACAGGGTCTCCGGAACCTGCCGGCGCAGAAAGGCCATGGCCGTGACCGGCAGCATCAGGACCTCGGCGGTGGTCTTCGCCATGGAGGCGGCCGTTCCCGTCAGATGCGACTGGATGAAGGCCTGCAATGCCCATGCATACAGGCCGCCGAGCACCCGCATCATGATCTCGTCCGTGGCTTCCACCCCTTCCTCCGGCAGGCGCACAATCGCTTCCCGGAGCAACCGCAGACAAAGAATGTTGATGGCTGCCAGCCAGGGATTCCGATCCGCAAGCTCCTGCTTCAGGGCCTGCCGCCACAAACCGGACAACGTGTGTTGAAGTGCCATGCCACCCTTGGGGTCGGCGCACCAATGATGCAGCAGATGCGGTGGAAGATGCGGATTCGCCTTGCGGAGGTTGCGAATCAGAGCATGGGTCTCGTCCCCTGCTGGCGGCAGCTTGTGGGCGGAAACCTTGACCCCGTCGAGCACATAGCGCTGC
>CAZHOU010000167.1:0-3746 GCA_964534165.1 uncultured Zetaproteobacteria bacterium | reverse complement strand
GCGCGAGTTCAAGATTCAACTCGTTGTCGTCCACGATCAAAATCCGCGCCATGGCTCCCTCGACCGCATGCCACGCAACCTCAGATCTCGCCCTGGATGCACCGATCCCCTCCACCCCCCCGGGCACGGTCGATGCGCCGGGCGAGCGCCTCCATCAGCAATTTCGGTTCCTCGGCATCGTCACCGAAGTGCACAACGCCGAAGGAGGCGGTGAAGGTGCCGAGCCGATCGTCAGGAAGCGGGAAGCGCATGTGACGGATGCGGATGCGCAATTTTTCGGCCGCGCGCAGCGCCCCGGCCGGGCTGATGCTGGGCAGGAGCAGCGCAAAGCGGGACACATCCACGCGGGCGCAGATATCGCCACGCCGGGTCACGGATTTGGTCATGTCCACGACACCCTTCAGGGCCGCGATGCCCCAGCGCTCGCCGTGGGTGCGGATGTAGTCCTCGTAGCCATCCATCTCCCAACCGACCACGGAAAAGCGCTGCGAATAACGCTTGGCGTTTTCGCACTCCTGCTTGAGCCGGCGCACCAGGTAGCGGCTGTTGAAGCAATCGAGTTGGGCATCCACCAGATGCGCCTGCACCGGATAGAGGAGTTCCAGCTTCTGCAACTGGCGCAGGATCTCGGCACGGCCTGCGGCGCCCTTGAGCAATACGCGCTCGACCTCGCGCCCGAGCTTCAGGGATTCCTCCCGGCTCAAATCCTTGGCCGTGTAGATTACGATCGGTATATCGCTGGTGCCGGGATGCTGGCGCAGGCGCCGGATGACGTCGAAGCCGGTCACCCCCGGCATCATCAGATCGAGGATGATCATGTCCGGTTCCTGCTCGATGGCCAGGCGCACGCCGTCCTCGCCGCCGGCGGCGAGAATGACATGGTAGCCTTCGCTTACAAGCGTTTCCTTCAAGAATTCCCTCACCGAGGCGTCGTCGTCCACGACCAGAATGGTCGGAATGTTGATTCGATTGGGAAGATGGCGGCCGTAGCGGGACACCATGTCGAACAACTCCTGCCTTCGCACCCCCTTCTCCATCATCTCCACCGTGCCCATCGAGAATTCGGGTTCCGCGGCCGTGCCGCCCACCAGAATGACGGGGAGATTGCGCGTGGCCTCCTCCAGGCGCAGGCGCTTCAGGCGGGCATGGATCTCGCGCTCGCCGGCCGGAATGCCGAGCATGATCAGAAACGGAACGTTCTGAATGGCGGCTTCGGCGACATGAGCGAAATCCGAGAATTCCATGCGGTAGCCCTCTTCCTTGATCATCCTCGCCACCGCCTTGCGGCGACCCTCGTCCTCGTCCACCAGCAGCACAAGCGGAATCGGACCGTGCTCCGGAACCGCCTCTTCCGGCGGTGGCGCCGGTGCGACCTCCGGCTCTTCCGGCTTTGCCTCCTCCTCACCCGCGACTGCACCCTGGACCGGAATCTCGAACGTGAAGGTGCTTCCCTTCCCCTCGGCGCTCTCAAGATGCAGGTTGCCGCCGAGCATCAGGATCTGCTTGCGCGTCAGTGCCAGCCCAAGACCCGTGCCGCCGTGCTCGCGGCCGAGACCACCCATCGCTTGTACGAAGGGCTCGAAGATGCGCTCCTGATCCTCCTTGGAGATGCCGATGCCGTCGTCCGCCACCGAAGCGACGATGCGCAAGTCCTTGCCCTCGGCTTGCACATCGATGCTCACATCCACGTGCCCCCTCTCGGGTGTGAACTTGATGGCGTTGCCGATCAGGTTGACCAGCATCTGCTGCAGCTTGCCGGCGTCGGTGAGGATTTCCCGGTCGGCTCCGGCTCCCTTGTGCATGGAAAGTTGAAGTTTCTTCCCGTCCGCAAGCGGCTGCAGCTCGTCCACGACCCGCTCGGCGATCAATCCCGGTATGCACGGGACTTCGTCGATGCTCATCATCCCGGCCTCAATCTTGCTGATGTCGAGCAGGTCGTTGATGATTTTCAAAAGCCGCTTGCCGGACTCGTGCACATGGCGCACGTAGCGGCGCTGTTTCTCGTTCAGGGAACCGAGGCGCGGGTTCTCGAGCAGTTCGGAGAAGCCGATGATGGCGTTGAGCGGCGTGCGCAGCTCGTGACTGGTGTTGGCGAGGAACTGGTTCTTGGCCTCGTTGGCGCGGGAGAGCTCCTCGTTCAGCAGCTCCAACTCCACCTCGCGGTTGCGCAGACGGGTGTTGGCGAGCACCAATTCGCGCGTGCGTTCCTTCACGCGCTGCTCCAGCGTCGCGTTCGCCTCCCGCAAGGCCTCGATATTTCGGGCATTGGCGAGCGCCACGGCCGTGGCCGCGGCCAGGATGCGCACAACCTCCTCGTCTTCCTCGTCGAACGCCCCGCCATCCCTGGGATCGGTGAGATAAAGCGCGCCCAGGATCTCGTCGCCGAACTTGATCGGCACGCCGAGAAAATGCCTCATGGGTGGATGGCCGTCGGGCATGCCGGCGGCGGCGGCATGCCCCGGAATATTGTCCGTGCGTACGATCCGGCCCTGCTCCCAGAGCAGCCCCAGGAGGCCCTTGCTTTCGGGCGGATGGGCGATGGCGGCCGCCTCCTCCTCGCTCATGCCCAGCGGGATGAATTGTTTTCTTCCCTCTCCGTCGCGGTAGCTCATCATGCACCAGCGGACGCCGGTCATACGTCTGGCCAGCTCACCGACGTGCCGTAGCGCCTCCTCGCTTGCCGTCTGCCGCGCCAGGCCGATGACCGCCTCAGCCAGGCTCTGCTGGCGCCGGCGCAATTCCCGCTCGATTTGCAATTCCCTTTGGATCGTGTCCGCCATGGCGTTGTAGGCCGCCGCTAAGGAGGCGATCTCATCGTAGGTACGCACCTCGACACGGCGGGTGAAATCGCCGTGTTCGAAGGCCTCGGTCGCATCCTTGAGCTGCAGAATCGGGCGCGTGATGAAGCGCCGCGCGGCCCAAAAGCCGCCGACGCAAAGCAGCAAGGTAAACAGGACATTGAACACCAGCAGATGGCGCATCCGTGCGTTCAGGCTCCGGTCGTAGGCCTCGTAGGCCTCCACCACGGCATTCGCGGCCCGGGTCAGTTCCGGCAATCCCTTGTGCACCGCAACCCAAGCTCGCTCCATCTCTGGATCGCTTCGGGGCAAGCCATATATGTGGAGTAAATCCTCACGCAGGGGCGCCCACAGATGTTGCACTCTTCCGAGATAGGGCACAACGGCATCCGGCGGGGGCGGCAGGGTGAGATTCAGATCGGGAATGGAACCGCCACGAAGCAGTGTATCCAGGGATGAATCGAACCGTAACACCAGCCGGCGCAGGGCCTCGCGATCTTCGTCCTGCCCAGAATGGACCATGTGGGCATAGTGATGCAACCGCTCGGAGAGCATGCGCTGACGGCCGGCGGCGTTGGCAAAAGCCACGCCGGGGGAAGTGTGCAGGGAGTAGGCCCAAAAGGCCCACAACACACCGCCCGCGGCCAAAACCGGAAGCGCCAGGATCAAGAGGAACTTCTTGCTCACCGTGCGCACCGGCATCATGAGTCTCCTTTCCGGAATCGCTCCCTGGACGTGGGGTGCGGCTTCGCACTGGCGGGAGCGGCCCATCGCAACGGTGTCATGCGCCCTCCCCCGCCTGCACATCGCTTTCAGGCGCCAGAAGGACCTCAACGGCACGCAGCAATTGCTGCAGGCTGAGCGGCTTGAGCAAAACAAGAACATCGAAGCCACCCATGTCCGCCGACAAATCCCCCGAAACGACGAGGACATGGGCCATCAAGTGCG
>CAZHOU010000166.1:0-3765 GCA_964534165.1 uncultured Zetaproteobacteria bacterium | reverse complement strand
CCACATTCTTTTCGCGCGCGCGGCCGCGATTGGACCACCAGGTGTACTGCTCCCGCTCGGGGTAGAGACGACGGTAGACGTCCACGAGACCTCCTTCGGCGAACAAGCGATCCATCCACTCGCGCTCCTCCGGAAGAAAACCGGAATTCTTTTGATTGCCGCGCCAGTTTTTCAGATCGATCTTGCGATGTGCGATATTGATGTCGCCACAGATCAGGAGCTCGCGGCCGCGATTGCGAAGCCTGCGGATCCAAGGCAGGAAACGATCGAGAAATGCGAATTTCACCGCTTGACGCTCGGGAGAACTTGAACCGGATGGAAAATAGACGCTGACGACCGCCAGGCGGCCGAAGTCCGCTTGCAGGTATCGTCCTTCGCGGTCCATATCCGCCCATTCCTTCCCGTCCAGGCCGACCAGGCCCGCATGCACCTTTCCGGGGCGCTTGCGGCTGTAGAGCCCGGTTCCGGCATACCCCGGCCGGTGTGCGAAATGCCAGAAACGATGGTAGCCCTCCACGTTCGCGGCGGTCGGGATCTGGCCGGCATGGGCGCGTAGTTCCTGCAGGCAGAGGATGTCGATTTCCTGCGCCTGAAACCACGAAAAGAACCCCTTGCGCGCCGCCGCTCGAATGCCGTTGGCGTTGAAGGTGGCGACTCGGATCAAGGGTGCGGCTCCCAACGCATCTCCTCGATGGCCCGGTGAAGATCGTCCACGTCTTTCACGGTTCTTTCCTCGGGGATGAACATGCCCGGGCGTCGGGTTCTCAAATGTTCGATCCATCCACCGAGAAAACAGCGATAGAGTTCCCGCATCCGCGCCTCGTTTCCCGCCGCATCGGGACCGACGAAAGCGGCCGAGGATGCGATCTCCCCTCGCACCGCGATCTTGGGATCCCCGAGAATTCGGTGACGGGAGGTGTCGAGCATGCGGAAACGGCCCTCGAGATCCAGGTGGAGAAGCCAAGGAGTCCCGGGAGATGCGCCCCGAACGGTTTCGCGCATTTGAGACGAGTCCGGAACGGGGGGAGGGGAGAAGCGATGCACGACGGCATGGGCGAAGATGCCGCGCATCAGAAAATCAAACATGCCCGGTTTGTCCTTCGGCACGAGGCCTCGGGCGCGGTCCCTGCGCAGGCGCCGCCCGGCCCAATCGGCAACAGCCTTCAGGTCGGTCAGCATTGCATCCCCGTCCTTGAGATCCTCGGCGAAGGCGCAGCGGCGCCAGTTCTCTCCATCCGCGCGCATGCGCCACGCTTTCGCTCCCGATGAATCCACGGCGTCGATACTGAACACGAGCTTCATTTGACCGCCTCGACGACGGGCAGCTTGGTGTCCGTATCCAGGCGCAGGCACAACTCCCCGTTCAACATGCGCAGGATGTCCTCTCCGATCAATTTCCGCCGCCAGCCGCGCAGGCAGGGATTGTCCGGAGGGTCTCCACGCCCGGATTCGTGGTTCGCCCATGAGGCGAGGGCGGCGATGTCCTGCCTGCCGGCAAGGATGTGGGCCGCGATATGGTTCTCCTCCGCCCGCAGGCGCACCAGGGCGGCGAGCAATTCCATGCGCATATCGGTGCCGATGCTGTGACGGGGGGGTGGCTTGGGTCGCGGACGTTGTGCTTCCGGGCAGCGGCGGCCGCGCTCCCAGGCGGCGAGGATTTCCCTGCCGAAGCGTTGCGCCGTGCCGCTGCTGATGCCGCGGACACGGGCGATCTGATCGCGGGAAAGTTGGGACTTGCGGGCGATAGCCAGCAGGCATTCATCGGACACAAGCCGGCGGCGGGGGATGTCCCGCTTCTGCGCCTGGTGCTCGCGCCATGCCGCCAGTTCACGCAACACCGCGAGATGTTCAGCCTTGAGTTTGTTCGCACCCTTGACGCGCCAGAAGGCTTCGCGGGGATCGAGGACGTAATTCTTTTCGTCGCACAAGAAGGTCAGTTCTTCCCGCAACCAGGCCAGACGGCCGCTCTCCCGCAGGCGCTCTTTCAGGCGGCGATAGACGGGTAGCAGGTAAATCACGTCGTCGGCGGCATAGCTGAGTTGTGCCGGCCGAAGGGGCCGTGCCAGCCAGTCCGTGAAGGATTCCGCCTTCGGCAGGGTTTTTCCCAGCAGGCGACGAACAAGGTTGCCGAAACCGACCTGCTGGCCGTAACCGAGCAGGGCGGCGGCCACTTGGGTGTCGAACAGCGGAAGCGGCAGTTCCCCGCTTTCCTTGAGGATGATTTCCGCATCCTGCCTGGCAGCGTGGAAAACCTTGAGGATTCCCGGGCTGTGCATCAGCTTCCACAGGGGCGAGAGCTCCGCGATCGCCAGGGGATCGATGAGGAAACAGTCTGTTTCGGAAGCGATTTGCAGTAGCGCGAAACGGGGGTAATAGGTGTTCTCGCGATGAAATTCCGTATCGACGCAAAGCACCTCGCATTGCGCCAGGCGGTGGCAGGCACGCCGTAACGCTGCAGGGGTGTCGATGTACACCGGCGTCGGACGCTGCGCTGCAGTCATCATGGCGTGTTCGTACGCGATCAAATCAGACACCCCCGCCTTTTCCCCGCGAAGAATTCCGCAACGGATGGCGGGGCGGGTAACATGCTCTGAACTTCCAATCTTGGATCACCGCAGTGGATGGAAGCGGATGCGGTTGACACGAAATACCTCAAACTGGCGTCGCGGCACCGGAAAGGGCGCCGCCGCCTCGATGGCACGGATCAGCGAGGCATCGAGGGCCGGATTGCCGGAAGACTCGAGGATACGTACAGACCGGACACTGCCGTCGGGATTCAGCACCATTTCGACGAGCGGAAGATGGACCTCTGCACCGATGAAGGGGGCCTTCCAATGCCGCTGCACCGCTTCTTGGATCAAGGCGATGTAGCGGTTGAGTTCCCGGCGGCTCAATTGACCTTCGAAAAGCTCGCGCACTGCAGGTGCTTCGATGGCCACGCCCGCCTTCACACTCGCGGCCAGCCGATCCGTTCTGGATTCCAACGGCTTGAAGGGATTGAAATCCCGGCGCCGCGTCCATCTTCGCAGCTTCCGTTGCGGCTGCTGTTTGGCTTTGTGCTGCACCTTAGGCTTGTGTTGCAGCTTCGGTTTCGCTCGCACCTGCGGCTTCGGCCTTGCCGTCTTCTTCACGGGCAGGCGCTGCAATTGTTCGGCGCTGATGAGGCGAACCTCGACGGTTGCTGGGTGGAATTCGTGCCAGGCGGGGCGCATGCCGATGGCGGCGATGAAGGCAAAGACGAGGAGGTGCAACACCGCCGCGACGGCGAAGTCCAGGGCCGTCAGGGAGGCGTGGTTGTCAGCGACGAGGCTCTGTGACAAGACCCACCTTCCGGATGCCCGCCGTGGCCAGGCGGCTTATGACGCGGGCGATGAGTTCATAAGGCACCTTTGCGTCGCCGCGGATGAAGACCGGCAGACCCGGCTTTTCCTTGCGCATGGCCTTGATGCGCGGCGCCAGTTGCTGCAGTTGGATGCGGTGCCGCTGAAGAAAGATGCTCCCATCCTTGCGCACGCTCACCACCAGGGGTTCGATATTCTGCTGCATGGGGGGGAGGAAGTTTTGGGGAGGTTGACGTTGACTCCTTGCGTCAAGAGCGGCGCCGTCACCATGAAGATAATCAGGAGCACCAACATGACATCGACCAGGGGCGTGACATTGATTTCCCCCATCGGTTCGGTGTCCTTGTCCCATTTGCTGCTGCCCGCCCACATCCAGCAGCTTCGCATCCGTCGGAAAGGCAATGTTCTTCTCCTGCACCGTCGT
>CAZHOU010000165.1:0-3767 GCA_964534165.1 uncultured Zetaproteobacteria bacterium | reverse complement strand
TGTCGTGCGATCCAGCGTGCGGGCCAGTGCCGCCGGGATCGCGAGGTGGCTGGCTTGACCGGGACCGGTGCGCGGTGCCAACCGCCCATGCGGCGGCGGCAGCCTCTCGGCCGCCAGCCCCCAGCCGGTACCGAACACGAGCAGATGCGGGCCCTCTTCATCGCACAGATCGGTGCAGGAGACCACGGGGCCGGAGGGGGGTGCGGCCGATGTGTACCACATCTTGTAGTCGGCGGCGCCTCGAACCTCCTCCAGCGTCCCCGCCATGCGGATCTCCCGGATCGCCTGCTTGCGGCCGGGATTGCGGCGACCGCCCTCGCCCTCGAGCCAGTAGGCCGCGATATCCCGGACCAGGGCATGCATGCCCGGCGATGGATGCACGAAATAGACCGGGGATACGGCAAAGAAGGCGCAGGTGCGGGCGAAATCGTGCACGTCCATCGAGGTCACCGCGGTCGTCGTCACCTCGCCCCACCGGTTCAACACCGGATGGTGCACCAGCGCCACGGCGAATTCGGATTCTCCTCCCCCCGCCATGGATCAACGCCGTTTCCTGGGCTTTCTCTTCCGCTGCTGCATCTGCTCGATGAGCCGGCCGGGAGCGGCAATCCCCTCGAACGTGACCACACACCTGCTGCCGCCGGTTGAGAACTCCACGTCCCCGATGTCGACAAGGCGGCGGAAGGCCGTCTGCTTCAGATCGATCTTTCGCACATCCCGGATCCGCAGGCTCTTCTCACGCGTCCGCAGAATGCCGCGGCGGCTCGTGATGAGGCCATCGGCGATCGTGTATTCACGCCCGTATCGGGAGAAGAGAATCGCCCCCAGGACGACGCAGGAGAGCAAGACGTTGAAAACGATCAGAATGGGCGCCATTCCGGTCTCGATGAACGGCATGAGGATCAGAATCGCCAGGGCGGCGAAGGATCCGGCCTGGCTCCACCACGACGGGCGGCCGCAATAGAGCGTGCCGGAACGCTTCATGTCCGCCCGCCGCTGCGCCTGCTGCTGCGCTTGCGCGCCTGCTCGCGGCGCCACTTGGCGATCGCCGCGTGGTCACCGGAGAGCAGCACCTCCGGCACGCGCTTGCCCTCGAACTCCCGCGGTCGCGTGTAATGGGGCCAGTCGAAGCGGTCGTCGCCGCTGAAGGATTCGCAGGCGGCGGAATCCGCATCGCCCAGGGCCCCGGGCAACAGGCGGATCACGGCGTCGAGCACGCACAGGGCCGCCGGCTCGCCGCCGGAGAGCACAAAATCACCGACGGACAATTGCTCGTCCACATAATCGAAGATGCGGGCATCGAAACCCTCGTAGCGACCGCAGAGAAGTGTCAGGCCCGGCATGGCGGCGTAGGCCCGGACCCTCGCCTGGGTCAGCCTCTCGCCCGCGGGCGTAAGCATCACGACACGATCCTGCGGGCGCCTGCGGCGGGCCTCGCGAATGGCCGCCACCACCGGCTCGGGCTTCATGACCATCCCCGGACCGCCACCGTAGGGTGAATCATCCACGCGGCGATGCTTGTCGGTGGCAAAATCACGGATCTGGATGAACTCCACGGCTGCGATCCCGGCCGCAAGGGCCCGCTTCGGAATCGAACAGGACAACGGCGAGGCGAAGAACTCGGGAAACAGGGTCAGGATCTGGAAGTGAAACATGCGTCCATGCCTTCGGGCAGGTGCACCTCGATGCGCCGGTGTTCGAGGTCGACCCTGCGCACCACATCGCGGGTGAAGGGCAGCATCCACTCCCCCGCCTCTTCGGCCTGCGGCGGGGCGACGATGATCAGGATGTCGTGGGCGCCGTAGTCCGCCATGGCCCTGACCCTCCCCAACACCCGACCCGATTCCTCAACCACGGTGCAGCCGATCAGATCCTGCCACAGGTATTCGTCTTCCCCGACCTCGATATCGGCGGCATCCACCCAGATTCTCGCACCCTTCAGGACGTCCGCCGCCTCCACGCTGTCGACGCCCCGAAGCTTGGCCAGGATGCGGCGGCCGTGACGCCAACAGCGTTCCACCGCATAAGGCCGGGCGGATCCGGCATCTTTTCCGAGCCACCAAAAAGAATACCCGGCGATGCCGATGGCAGGCCGGGTATGGGACCGAATGCTCATGGCGCCCTTCAAACCGTGCGCCCCGGAGATCACTCCAACCTCGATCAGGCGTTCAGGCGCCGGCTTCTTCCTTGCCCTCTTCGGATTCATCGGCGGTGGTTGCCTCCGAACCGCTCTCACTCGCTTCCTCCCCGGCTTGCGGCGATGCGGCGGCTTCAGGCTCGGAGACTTCTTCCTTCCCGCCCGCGGGAGCGCTCTCTTCGACGGCGGCGGCCGGCTCCGGGGCGGCTTCCTGAAGCGAGCCGGCGACCTCGAGGCGTTTGATCAGGTTGGCCACGCGGGGGGAGACCTTGGCCCCGGTATCGGTCCAGGCTTTCACGCGCTCCAGGTCCAACTTGATCACGTTCGGCTCCGGGACCGGATCGTAATAACCGAGCTTTTCGATAAAGGCACCGTCACGGCGGTTGCGCGAATCCATGACCACGACGGAATAGAATGGGCGTTTCTTGCGCCCGCCACGCTGCAGGCGAATCACGGTTGCCATAAAATCAACACCTCCGGAAAAATCAGGCGGCGCACTCTAGTCACCGGATGGCCGGGCGGCAAGAAAAACCACGCGAATCGAGGGCCGTCCCCGGAATCGGTGAATGACGAGGCCTCCCCCGGTCAGAACAGCGTCAATCACCCGTCCCATCCTTGATGGAATGCTTCCGGTTCCAAAGCACAGGCCGCGGCCATGCAATCACAGATCACGAATCACCGCTCACGGCTTTTCAGTCCCCGGCCCTTTCTCCTCCGCCCCCCATTCCATCTCCCAGCGGCTGGATTCGGGATCGTGGCACAGGATGTAGATCCTTCCGTCGTCGCCCAGCACCTTGAAACAGCGGCGGTCGGGGGTGAGCCAGGCTTCCAGGATTCGCCTCACTTCGATGCGGCGGCCCCCAAAATCGAAGCTTCGCGGCCGCTCCTCGCCGCGATGGCCGGCATGGCAGTGCACATGAACGAAGGGAACGATCGCCATCAAAGGGCGCTCAGCCCCCCGTCATGCCCGACAGCCCGCCAAAGCGGCCGGCCATCTGCGCAAGCATCCGCTTCCCCTTTGCGCCCTTCATCTTCTTCATCAGCTTCTGCATCTGCGAAAACTGCTTCAGCATTTGGTTGACTTCCTGCACGCTCACTCCCGCGCCCCTGGCGATCCGCTTCTTGCGGCTGCCGTTGATGATCTTCGGATACCTTCGCTCCTTCGGCGTCATCGAATAGACGATGGCCTGCATGCGGCGGATGGGCCGCTCATCCAATTGCGAAACCGCTTCCTGCGGCAAATTCATCCCCGGCAGCATCTTCAGAAGCGAGGGCATCCCCCCCATCTTCTGCATCCCACCCAACTGCTCGGCGAAATCCTCGAGATCAAAGGCCCCCTTCCGGACCTTTTTCGCCAGCTTTTCGGCCTCCTCCCGCTCCACGCCGGCCTGGATCTTCTCGACCAGACCCACGATGTCGCCACGACCGAGGATGCGGCCGGCGAAACGCCGCGGATCGAAGGCCTCGATGGCCTCGACCTTCTCGCCGGTGCCGACGAAGCGTACCGGCACCCCGGTGACAAAAGCCACCGACAGCGCCGCGCCGCCGCGCACGTCGGCATCGGTCTTGGTCAGACTGCAGCCGCTCAAGTCCACGGCGTCGTGGAAACGCTCGGCGACGGCCAGGGCCG
>CAZHOU010000164.1:0-3833 GCA_964534165.1 uncultured Zetaproteobacteria bacterium | reverse complement strand
TTCATGCCACCGCGGCTTGCAGGCTGCCCCGCGGGATGTCGCTGACGCTCTTGTCTGGATGCCCACCTCGTACCATGATTCAGTGCATCGGGGCGGCGGTTCATCCGTGTTCTCCGCTCCGTTGGCGATGGCCCGCCAGAAGGAGGAGTGCGATGACGATGAAGCCTGTTTGCCTTGGCACGATCCTGATCTTGTTGACACTTTTCATGGCAGGGCCGGTGCAGGCCGGTGTAACGGTTCGTTACCGGCTCATAACGCCGCAAAAGACATTTTACCAAGTCGTGGATTACGCGGATCCACAGCACATCCGCTTGGAAACCTTCGATGATTACGGATTTGTCCATTCCACCCTGAAACTTGGAAAAAGGATCTATGGTTCCGGACATGTCGGCTTAAACCCCGGGCTTGTGGGCGCCGTCCTGCCCACCGCTGTGGCCAAGGTGATGCTCGTCCCCACGGGACGGCGTGAAAGGGTCGCGGGTATTCCGGGGCAGGTCTATCATGTCGATCTCGGAGGCGCACGCCATGAGGTGGTGTTGGGCTACGATCGGAACCTGTTCGCGGCGGAAGACGGACTCCTGCAAATGCTTCCCGCCAGCGGGTTGCCGGCCATCTTTCGCCTCATGCGGCGACTGCACCGGGACCCGAATCGCGACGGGCTGGCGATGCTGCGCTTCGATCGTCGCTTCCAAGTCGTGACTGTGAAGAACGGTCCCATTCCGGATGCCGTGTTCACGCCGCCGGAGGGGGTATCCCGGCTGCCCGCGACCGCCTCGCTTCCGGGTGCAACGATCTGACCCCGCGAGCGCAGCGCACCGGCGAGTGTGGTGGAAAAGGATGTGAGGGACATCGGTTCGAGCACCGTCGACGAGGCGCATCGGATGGTGAAGCAAGGGGTGCAGAGCGGCATCAATGAGAAGGTCGAAAGGGGGATCGACAGCCTGTTGCACGACATCTTCAGGCATTGAGACCGGGAAATACTGCAACAGGAAGAGGAAAGAAGGGCCGGAAGGATTGCATTCCGAACTCAGCTGGGGAGGGAGGACGGGATGCTTGTTTCGCCGCATGAAAAGGGGATTTCAGCAAGTCCGGGTGTTCGGTTCAAAGGAGGAAGAAATGCCGTATCTGAGTATAAAAACCAATGTGGAGATCGACGAGGATGCGCGCATGGCGTTGCTGGCCAGGGCGTCGCAGACCGTGGCGGAGATGCTGGGAAAGCCGGAATCCTATGTCATGGTTCACCTTCAGGATGGGTGCGCAATGACCTTCGCCGGTGATCCGGCTCCGCTGGCCTATCTGCAATTGAAGAGCCTGGGTCTGCCGGAGGGGCAAACCGGCGCCTTCTCGAAGCGCCTGTGCGGACTGATGCGGGATGCGTTGTCCATCGATCCCGCGAGGGTGTACATCGAATTCTCCTCGCCCCCGCGTCCGATGTGGGGCTGGAACGAAGGCACCTTCTGACAACTCGCGCCACGGCTGGTTGAACGCATTGGGTTGGGAGGAATCATCGCCGATGTTCGGATGCGGAGGCCGAAAGCAGGAAAGGCCGGGGGAGGAGGACCCCGGCCTCTCGATTGGTGGGTTTCAATGGATTTCAGCGGCACCCACCAGAACCGGAAAGCCCGGCGGACTTATCTTCAATCGACGGCACCCGCCTCGGTGTCGGCGCGCCGGGAGGCGACATACGTTCGATCGAGCATGATGGCCAGTGGATTGAGATTGCCGAGCAGTGTGTTGTTGACCAGGGACTGCACCGGATCGGTCTCGTTCCGGAAGGCGTAGGTTACCGACGGCTGTCGCTGCAGATCGCGTGCAAAGCTGGCCGCCAATGACCCGGAATCCGCGCGCAGGGCGGTATTGATCATGCGGATCACCGGATCCGGTTTCCGGTGAACGGGATAGAGAGGTGCCGGCGATCGCTGCAGGTCGCGCTGAAAGCCGGCGGAGATGGCCCCGGATGCATCTCCCGCCTGTGCGGGAATGGACAGGCCGAAAGCCATGGCGATGATCAATGCAAGGGTGAATATTCTCATGTTATGTTTTCTACCTCCTGTGGCGCATGCTTTCCGCATCACGCATACAGGATATGTAGCCAGAACCGTGCCAAAACTTGCAGGAAAGGCGGGACCCGTTGAAATATAAAGCGGAAACCGCGCGGGGCACGAGAAGGGGCCGTCCGCCACTTGTTCAGAATGAACGTTCATGTTAACGTTCATTCATTTCATATGAACATATGAACGCTTGGAGCGCGCACCATGAGCACGATTGATTTGCCGGATCTGACCTATGTGATTGATCATCTCGATGAGGGCATCCTGTTCCTGGACAGGGATCGCAGGGTTGTGGCGATCAACAAGACGGCCATCGAGATTCTCGAGCAGGCACATCAGGGACGGAATGTCGATATCATCGGAGCATTGTGTCCGAGCCTGTTTCCCGGTACGCCTTGTGCACGCGAATGCGAGCAGAGCGGGAAATGTTCACTGATCCAGCAGAACGTACCCGGCAAGGAAAAGGAGGAGCGGCCAACCTTCCGGCGTCCGGACGGAAGCAGCCTCTCCCTGAGCCTGCGGGCGTTGTCCCTGTCGCCGAGCGAGCCCGTGGCTCGTTGTGCCATTCTGTTGAAAAACCGATCCCGCGAACAGCGCCTGGAGGAGGAGGTCAGCGAACGTTTCCGCCTCGGAAGTCTGATCGGACACAGCGCCCCCATGCGCCATCTCTTCCAGGAGATTCTCAAGGCCGCAGCCAGTGAGGCCACGGTGTTGATTGAAGGCGAGAGTGGGGCCGGCAAGGAGCTTGTGGCCCGCGCCCTGCACGAGAACTCGGCTCGTGCCGCGGGTCCGTATGTGCGTGTCAATTGCTCGGCACTGGCCGAGAGTCTGTTGGAATCCGAATTGTTCGGCCATGCACGCGGCGCCTTCACCGGCGCGGTCAGCGCTCGGCCCGGGCGCTTCGAGGCCGCCGAGGGCGGCACCCTGCTGTTGGACGAGATCGGGGAAATCCCGGCGAGCCTCCAAGTGAAGCTGTTGCGGGTGTTGCAAGAGCGGGAAGTGGAGCGCCTGGGTGAGAACCGTCCGCGTAAGGTGGATGTACGCATCATTGCCGCCACCAATCGAGATCTGACGGCCCTGGTTCGGGACGGAACGTTTCGCGAGGATCTCTATTATCGCTTGCGGGTCTTGCCCATTCGGGTGCCGGCCCTGCGGGAGCGCCTGGGCGATGTTCCGCTGCTGGTCGATCACCTCCTCGCTGAGATGGCCGGCCGTTACAAGAGGGAAAAACTGGATATTTCGGAGGATGCGCTGGGTGTCCTGATGGCCTACGACTGGCCGGGGAATGTGCGGGAGTTGGTCAACGCCATGGAATACGCCATGGTCCATGCCGACGGACCTGTCATTCACCCGCGCCATTTCCCACCCGAAGTCGTCCGCGGCGGGCCGGCGACTTTGCCAAGCGATCCCGAGGTGGCACCGTCACCACCGTCCGGGCCTCGACCCACCCGCTACTACCGTGCTCCGACCGACGAGGAAGAGAAGGATCTGATCCTGCGTATGCTGGACACCACGGGTGGCAACAGGGCGGAAGCCGCCCGCAGGCTGGGCATGTCCCGCACGACGTTGTGGAAGCGTCTGCGGGCTTACGGGTTGATGGGCTCCTAACTCAAGAAGGCGGAACTCCGATGCCTGAAATGGCCAGGAGCATCCATGCGTTGCATGGATTGTCCTTTTCACGCCCGGCGCCACGGTTTGTCATTCGGTTCCGGGCCCGTGCTTACCTTGGTTAGACATCATGGCTGCCCCTTGAAAGGAGGGTGACTCACCATCCTTGAGGTG
>CAZHOU010000163.1:0-3846 GCA_964534165.1 uncultured Zetaproteobacteria bacterium | reverse complement strand
GGCCGTGGCCCAGGATGCCTCGAGCGGCCGCGTGCTGATGCTGGCCTGGATGAATGCGGAGGCCCTCCAGCGCACGCTCGAGACCGGATTTGCGCACTACTATTCGCGATCGCGCAAACGCCTGTGGAAAAAAGGTGAAAGCAGCGGTCACGTACAGAAGGTGGTGGACATTTTACTCGATTGCGACGGCGATTCCCTGCTTCTCAAAGTCGATCAGACCGGCCCCGCCTGTCACACCCACCGAGTCTCCTGTTTCTACCGCCGCCGGCAGGACGGAGAATGGCGCATCATCGAGAAGCCGCGGCCATGAGCGATTCCGGAAAACACGAGATTCTGGAGGCGCTGACGGCTGTTCTGAAGGCCCGGGCCTCGGATTCTCCGCAGGATTCCTACGTCTCCTCCCTGTATGCCCGACCCGACAAGATGTTGAAAAAAATCGGGGAGGAAGCCACGGAGACCATCCTTGCGGCCAAAAACGGGGATCGCAAGGCGCTGGTGCACGAAACCGCCGATCTCTGGTTTCATTCCCTGGTTCTGCTTGCCCATCACGACCTCAGCTACAGGGATGTGCTAGCGGAATTGCAGCGACGTTTTGGGGTCTCCGGCCATGCGGAGAAGGCTGCACGCAAACCCGATTGATCCGAAGTTCCGAATTATTCAAGGATTGCGGGGCGTTGAACAGGGCAGTGTTTCATGATCGGCTCGGTTCGGGACCGGGCAGGAGGGTGCGGCAACGCTCGCGGAAACGCCTCAGATCCTGCCAAGCACGTGCCTTTTGCGCCGGGCTACGAAGCAGATAGGCGGGATGATAGGTGACATAGACGGGCACGCCGCGGAATTCATGCCAGCGCCCACGCAACGAGGCCAGGGGAGCATCCGTTCGCAACAGCCGCTGGGCCGCCACCCGCCCGAGCACACAAGCGGCTTTCGGAGCCAACGCCTCCCATTGCGCATCAAACCATCGGGCGCAGGCCTCCACCTCCTGCGGCCGGGGATCGCGGTTGCCCGGAGGTCGACACTTGACGACATTCATGATGTAGACCTCCCTCCGGCTCAGACCGATGGCGGCCAGCATGCGATCCAGCAATCTTCCGGCCCGCCCCACAAAGGGCTCGCCCTTCAGATCCTCCTCGCGCCCCGGGGCCTCGCCGATGAAGACGATATCGGCGTGGGGGTTGCCAACCCCGAACACCACCTGGGTGCGCGAACGGGACAATTCGCAGGCCGTGCAAGTCGCAGCCCTACGTTCCAGTTCATCCAGCGGCAGCGGCGAGGGCTTCTGGGACACCACCGCTCCCGCGGCAGGCGCCAGGGCGGGATGGACACCGATCCTACGCAGATAGAAGGTGGCGGCCTCTACGTCCATCCACCCGCCCTTCCGCAGGACCGCATGCATGGAGCATCTTTAGATCGCGGATCCATTTCCAACTGAACCCCGCGCGGCGATTCCAAGGAAATCATCTCTTGACCATCATTTCCACGGCGGACCTGGAACCAAGATAGACGGGCGTTCGTTGATGCAGGGACTTGGGATCCACTTCGAGCACGGGACGGATACCGGTATGTGCGCAACCTCCGGCCTGCTCGAGAAGGAACCCCATCGGGATGGCCTCGTACAGAAGTCGCAACTTTCCTTCCGGCTTGCCTTCATCGGCCGGATACAAAAAGATGCCGCCTTTGAGGAGCGTGCGATGGATATCGGCCACCATGGCCCCCACATAGCGCATGCCGAGTCGTAACGCGTGCCGCATGGCGACGAGCCGGTCCGCCATGCCGTGCAGCCATTGCGCGGAATTGGCCTCATTGACCGAATAGTACCCTCCCTTTTGAGGTATACGAATGTTCGGATGACTGATCTCGAAGCGGGCGGTGGTGCTGTTGTAGGTGTAGCCGCTGACCCCCTCGCCGACCGAACAGACCAGCATCGTCGCCGGACCATACAGGGCATAGCCGGCGGCAACGATATCCCGGCCCGGCTGCAGGGCATCGGTCACATTCGGGCGTTTATCGCTCCCGGATTTGCGCCGGACGACCGAAAAGATCGTGCCCACCGGTCCGTCGACATCGAGATTGGATGATCCATCCAGGGGGTCCACCAGAACCAAGTAGGGGGCGTCGGCGTACTCCTCGATCACGAAGAGATCCTCCTGTTCCTCGGAACCCACGGCGCAGACATAGCCGGTTGAACGCATCTGGCTCAGGAAGATCCGGTCGGAAAGCACGTCCAGTTTCTGCTGCTCCTCGCCCTGGACGTTCTCACCCCCGGCCGCCCCAAGGGCGCCGCGGAAGACGGCGCTGCGCAAGAGATAGGCGATCTCGATCGCGGCCCGCCCCACCCCCTGGATCACGGGCATCATGGCCGCACCGTTGGGTCCCTCGCCGGCGATCCGATTCAATGTATTGCTCATGAAATCCCCTCCCGATGGCGGATCACCCGCGATCCGACAAAAGCCCGGCCGGAAACAACCATCCGATATCTCAATTCGTGGAATCTATCCCATCCCGAGCCGGCTTACAAAAGCGTGTTGCCCTGCTCAATGCTCATGCCCGTTCCCGGGAGGCAGAAACCGCCATGGCCGCGGCACGATCAAGATCCTCGGCCCAGCGCACGTCCACCCCGGCCTCCCGGATCATGCGCCTGCCCTCCTCCTCGTTCGTGCCTACCAGACGCATGATCACCGGCGCCTGCATCGAATGCGATTTCAACGCCTGCAACAAGCCTGAGGCAATGATATCGCAGCGGACGATGCCTCCGAAGATGTTGACCAGAATCGCCTTCACGTGCGCGTCCGAAAAGAGCAGCTTGAACGCCTCGCACACGGCATCCACACTCACGCCGCCGCCGACGTCGAGAAAATTGGCGGGTCGTCCTCCCTTGAGCTGGATGATATCCATGGTCGCCATGGCCAGGCCGGCGCCGTTCACCATGCAGCCGATCTCCCCGTCGAGCTGAATGTAATTCAGACCGGCGCGCGAGGCCTCCACTTCCCGGGGGTGCTCCTGCTGGGGATCACGCATGGCGGCAATCTCGGGCTGGCGGAACAGGGCATTGTCATCGGCCACGAACTTTGCATCGACAGCCAACCAGCCTCCCGTGGATGTGAGCACAAGCGGATTCAACTCCAGCAGGCTGGCATCCTTGCTGCGAAACAGCCGGAAGAGGTTTTTCGCCAATTCGAGGAAAGGCTCCGCCTGCGCATCATTCAAGTTCAGGAAGCCGGTCATCCTGCGCGCGGCCGCATCATCCACTCCCCGCTCCAGTGCAAGCGGCACCACCAGGATCTTCTCCGGTTCCCTGGACGCCACTTGCTCGATCTCGACACCACCGACCGCCCCGAGCACGAAAACGATGCATTCCTTGTCGCGATCCACGAGCAGACCGGCATAGAATTCACGCTCGATGTCTGCCCCACGCTCGATGTAGACCTTGTGCACCGGCCGCCCTTCGGGGCCGGTCTGGTTGGTGATGAGAACCTTGCCCAACAGATCGCGCGCCGCGGCCCCGACCTCATCCGGACTGCGGCACACCCTGATGCCACCGGCCTTGCCACGACCGCCGGCATGAATCTGGGCCTTCACGATCCAGACGGGGCCTCCAAGGGCTGCTGCCGCTTCCCGGGCCTCTCCCGGCGACGCGGCCACCCGCCCTTCGGGGACCGGAATGCCAAAGGCGGCCAACAGCCCCTTGGCCTGGTATTCATGGATGTTCAAGGCCTAGGCCCCGGCCGGCTCGAAATGCCCCAGGGCGTCCACCTGTTTGACCAACGCCTTGACGGCATCCATCGACGCATGCAGGGCCGCAGACTCCTCCGGGGTCAGATCCAGCTCCATCACCGCCTCCACCCC
>CAZHOU010000162.1:0-3864 GCA_964534165.1 uncultured Zetaproteobacteria bacterium | reverse complement strand
GCGCCGTCGGGATTCAATCCCCGCATTTGGCGGGTCGCAAAAACAAACGCCGCTCGCTGAACAGGAACTCGGCGGCGGCGATGGCCAGGTAGGAAAGAAGCAACCATTTCAGGCTTCGGGGATCGTGCTTTCCCATGTACGCCATGAGCACACCCCACGAGGCCAGGCAGCCGAGGCCGCCGAGTAGCGGCATCCACATGCCGATGCCGATTCTTTTTCGCAAGCGGAATGCGGAAAGATTGACGGCCGCGAAGATGAGCAGGAAGGTGGCGCTGGCGAAGCCGGAGATCACACCGAGATCGGCCAGGTTGACGAAAACCAGGGTGACGGCGGTCAAGGCGATCAGGCTGATCCAGGGCACGGAGGTGTTGCGGTTGCGATGGGCGAAGGCGCAGGGCAACGCATGTTCCGAGGCCATGATGCTCGCCAGCCGCGCCGTACCGAACATCGTGGCATTGATGGCCGACGCGGTGGAGAGCACGGCCCCGATTCCAATCAGGACGAAGCCGGCCCGGCCGAGGAGAGGCTGAGCCGCCACGGCCAGGGCATATTCCTTGAAGGCGGCGATCTGGGCCGGTTTCAGGTTGACGACGGCCACGATGGCCACCAGGACATAAATCATGGCGGTGACGGCGATGGCGATCAGGATGGCCCGCGGCAGGTTGCGGGCGGGATCCCGGGTTTCGTTGACGGCGTTGGGGATCAATTCAAAGCCCTCGTAGGCGACGAAGATCAGGGTCGCGCCCATCAGGAAGCCGACACCGCCGCGATCAAAGAACGGAAACAGCTTCGAGGCATCGGCGAGAAAGAAGCCGAGGCCGGCGAAAACGAGAAGGATGGCGACCTTGACGAGAACGATCAGATCCTCGGTCTCCGCCGCCGCCTGCACGCCGTAGAGGTTGAGTCCGAGAAAGAGCACGAGGATCAGACTCTCGAGGAAATGATGGGCCGCGACCCCGTGGGCATGGTCGCCCAAAAGCGCCGTGCCGTAGGCGCCGAAGGTGTAGGCGTAGAGTGCCATGGTGCCGACATAGCCGGCGATCAGCAGCCACCCGCCGAGCCCGGCGATATTCGGATGCCGGAAGGCGTGTTCCAGATAGGTGAAGCTGCCGCCGTCGGAATGGAAACAAAGCCCCAGTTTGGCATAGGACCACCCGGTGATAAGCGCCAGCCCGCCACCCAAGGCAAAGGCGGCCGATGCGGCATGCCCGGCCAGGCCGATGGAAAGCCCAAGCACCGAGAAGATGCCACCGCCGACCATGCCACCCACGCCCATGGCGACGAGTTCCTTGAGCCCCAACGTTGCGGCCGCGGGTGCCGGTGATTTCTTCACGAACGCCTTTGCAACAGATCCACGCGCATGGGTTGCAGAAAATGCGCGCCATCGTCGGTCATTTTGGCGGCAAAGGCTTTCCGAACCCGCCGGTGCACATCATCGGACAGTTGATGGTCGATGTGGGTCACTCCGATGACCTTCCGATCGAATTCCGGGAAATCCGCGAAATGCATCGGCGCAAGGAAGAACACTTCCTGAACCAGGCGGAACCCGCCTTCCTCCCTCCGCTGAACTTGCGATCGACGCCTACTGCCGAAATGTTGCATGGCACTGGACGCAGTAGTTCATGGTGCGGTGCAGCGCGGCGAGCGAACGCTGGATGTCGCCCGTTTTCAAAATCTCTCCCAGCTTGTCGGCGCTTCTGTGGAAGGCCAGCCCCATGTCCCGGAAATGGCTGTTTCGCTTGCCCAGCATGTCGCACATCTTTTTCATTTCCGGCGTCAGCCCGAGTTTTTCATGCGCCACTTTGGATGCGGCATCGAATTTTCCTTCCGCAAGATAGCCCACGATGGCATCCACCGCTTGCAGGTGTCCGCGCATCATCGCCAATTGATTGCGGCGCATCGGTGCCGGAAGATTCAGGGAGGTGCGCGAATCGCCCGTCCGGGCCATCCCCGGTGGGTGCATGCGCATGCCGTGCATCATGCCGGACCCCATCATCGGATGCCGCATTTGCATTTCTTCAGCCGCTGTAGCTGGAATCGCTGCCAACATGACGAGGATAGCCATCGTTGTTCTTTTCATTTTTGCGCTCCTTGCCTGGATTCATGGCCTGCAATGGTGCCGGGCGAGGAGAGCCTAGCGGAGCCGCGGGCAGGCACATATGATCCTGATCATCTGCCATGCCGGCGCAGATGGATGCAACGTCCCATCCGGACGATTTCTCTCTCGTCCTCCAGCTTTTTCAATTCCCGGTAGAAGGTTTCATGCGCGAGCCCCAATTGACGAGCCATATCCTTCAACGACGATTCCAGAGGGACCTCGCCACCGCTCGATTCCTGCTGCAGAAAGGCAAGGATCCGCCCCTTGGCGGAGCGGATGTTTCGGATCTCAAGGAGTGCGCGCAGTCTGCGGATGCGCAGGGCAAACAATTCCATGACCTCGAGGGCGGCCGCTGGAGATTCGCTCAAGGCCGCGAGGAGTGCCCCCCGGTCGAAGCAGGCCAATTCCGCGGTCCGGGTGTCCACGGCCGCCATGCAATGGTAGGTGCGCGAAAACATGGAGGCCTCGGCGAGAAGATCCCCCGCGCAGGCCACCTGCAGGACGGCCGTGTTGCCGTCCTCGGTGTTGCGGACGAGCTTGATCCTGCCGCGCCGCAGCACATAGATGCTCTCCACGGCATCCCCCGGGTGGAACAGGATCTGCCCCCTGCGGACAGTCCGGCGCCTCGCCGCCGCAAGGCGGGCGAGGGCGGTCTCCATCGCCTTCATCCTTCCATGGACGGGTCGTATTTTCCCTGACGCGCCAGGCTGTTGAGGCGGGCGCGCTTCAACAGCGCCTGTTGCGCCGCCGCCACATTCTCCGCCTTGCCACGCCAAGCCTGAAGCGCCGGTTGCTGCAGCGCACGGCCATAGGAAATGCTCAACTGCCACGGGGCATTGCCGCGCATCTGGTTGATGGCGTTCAGATTGGCCGTGGCTTCCTCCGGTCCCTGGCCGCCGGAGAGGAAGTTGATGCTCGGTACGGCCGCGGGCACGCAGCGGCGCAGGACCCGGAGCGTGGCTGCGGCCACTTCCCGCGGCGGCGCCCGCCGCCGCTCCTTCCCCGGCAGCACCATGTTCGGCTTCAGCAGCATGAACTCGAACATCACCCCGTGCAGGTGCAGGGCATGGAACACCGCATGCAGCACCGCCTCGGTCACCTGCTCGCAGCGATCGATGTCGTGATCGCCGTCCATGAGCACCTCCGGCTCCACGATCGGCACCACGCCCTTTTCCTGGCATACGGCGGCGTAACGGGCCAGCACCTCGGCGTTGGCCCTCAGACCGACGAGTGTCGGATTGGTCGGGGTGATTGGATAGACCTCGCGCCATTTGGCGAACCGGGCTCCAAGCCCGATGTATTTCTCCAGGCGATCGCCCAAGCCGTCCAGGCCGTGGGTGATGAAATCCCCCGGGGCGCCGGAAAGCGGCTCCTTGCCCTTGTCCACCTTGATGCCGGGAACGATGCCCTGCGAGGCGGCCAGTTCGGGCAGGGGCGTGCCGGCATCGTCTTTCTGTTCGAGTGTTTCCTCAAAGAGAATTACGCCGGAGAGGTATTCGCCCAGGCCGGGCGTGGACAGGAGCATGGCGCGGTAGGCGCGGCGGCTCTCCTCCGTCGATTCCACGCCGATGGCGTCGAAGCGCTTCCTGATCGTCGGCAGGCTTTCATCCGCCGCCAGGATTCCGCGGCGCTCATCGACCATGTCCTTGATCGTGTTTTCCATCATTTCCTGTGTCGTCATGGCACCCTCCTTGTTCCGGTCATACCCGGATTTTAGACATCATGGCTGCCCCTTGAAAGGAGGGTGACTCACCATCCTTGAGGTG
>CAZHOU010000161.1:0-3881 GCA_964534165.1 uncultured Zetaproteobacteria bacterium | reverse complement strand
ACTGATCTTTCAGACCATCACTTCAGCCCTTGCAACGCGGGGCGGACCATATATGGAAGGAAGGGGAGACGGGAGACGTGGCACGGGAGACGCGAAGGATCTTTTTACCTCTTACGTCCTCCATCTTCCATCTCACGTCCTACGTCTTACGTTCCACACTTTCCATTCCACGAGCTGTTCTGGCCGGATCACCCGCCGGCATAAGCCGAATGCTGTTGCTATACTAAAAACATCCGGGAACACCCGGATGGAGAAGTTCATGCTCTGGGAGGTCGTCATGAAAAAACATCTTTTCATTTTTCTATGCCTGCCGCTGATGCTCGCAGGCCTGCCGGCCGCCGCCGTCGCGGCCGATGCCAACATCAAAACCATGGCCGGCATCCTCATGCACCTGAACCACTACCCGAGCGAGGATGAAAAGCAAACGCTCAACGTCATCATCGGCGATCCCAAGGCCACCGCCGGTGAAAAAACGATCGCCGGCGCCTTGATGCGCATGCGTCACAGCGTCGGCGGCGACGATGCGGCGGCGCTGCGTGCGCTCGCCGGCGACGCCAATGCCAGCGCCGCCGAGCGCGAACTGGCCGAGATCCTCCTCGGCATTCACCACCATCCTTCCGCCACAGACCGGCAGCGCCTGCAGAAGCTAATAGGTGGATGAAACCTGAAAACCGAGAGAGAACGGAAGACGGGAGACGTAAGATGGAAACGTCTCCCGTCTCATGTCTCCCGTCTCGCGTCCGAAGACGTTTCGACCTCGATGATACACAGTGGACCATCGCCACGGTTCTCGAGCAGGCACTCGGTCCCGGCCGGAATACGGCGGCCTTCGTCTGCGGACAACGTGAAGCGTTCGCCCCCGACGCTCACCGTCGCCGTTCCAGCTACGACAATCCAGTATTCGGCATGATGGCGGTGCAAAGGCAGAGATGCCCCCGTCTTGACCTCGATGCGACGCACCCTGCTGCCCTCACCCTCATCCTCGAGAATCGTATAACTGCCCCACGGGTGATGCACGGTCCGATGGGCGACGTATTCGCGTGAGCCGCGCTTCTTGAGCGCTTCCACGATCTCGCGCACGCGCTGGCTGTCGCCGCGGCGCAGAATCAGCACGGCATCAGCCGTCTCGACGGCGACCACATCTTCCAGGCCCACGGCTGCGAGCAGCCGGGATTGGCTGCGCAGAAGGGAGTTATGGCAATCCAGGGCAACCACGTCACCGGCGATGACATTGCCGGCTCGATCTTGCGGCGAGATGTCGTACACCGCGTCCCAGCTGCCGATATCCGACCAGCCGATGTCGCATGGAACGAGTCTGACACGCGAGGATTTCTCCATAACGCCGTAGTCGATGGAGATGGATGGCATGGCCGCAAAGCCTTCGCGCATCACCTGCTCCCACGGCTCGCCACCCCGCCAACACCGCCTGAGAGCCGCTAGCACCCGCCACAGTTCCGGCACGTGCGCCGCGAGTTCCTCCAGGATCACTGAAGCCTTCCACACGAACATGCCCGAATTCCAGTAGTAGTCCCCGGACGCAAGCATGGTGACAGCCGTGGCATGGTCCGGCTTCTCGGTGAATTGCACAACGTCAAGAACCGGTGATGGGTGATGGGTAATGGGTGATTGGGGCTCGGCCTGGATGTAGCCGAAACCGGTGTCCGGCCGTGTCGGCTTGATCCCGAAGGCCACCAGGAACCCCTCACTTGCCGCCTTGAAGCCCAGGCGCAGGGCCGTGTGAAAACTCCGTTTGTCCCGAATCAAATGATCCGCGGGCAACACCAGCATGAGCGGATCCTCGCCGTAGATGTCGAGCATCAACGCCGCTGCCACGGCGATGGCCGGCGCCGTGTTGCGTCCGACCGGCTCCAGAATCGTATTGAGCCCCTGCATGGCCGCCGAGCCCTCACCGTTGTACAGCGACTCGCTGGTCACCACCCAGATGTCCTTGTGCGGAATCAGAGGCGTCAGGCGCGCCACCGTCGCTTCCAAGAGCGTCGCCTCGCCGGCCAGATTCAGAAGTTGCTTCGGTAACTGCTGCCGCGACAGCGGCCACAGCCGGCAACCGGAACCGCCGGCTAGAATCACGGCCTTGACGGCCTTCGTCACTTGCCCACCTCCAGAAAACCGTGCTGCACCAGGTAGCGGATGACCTTGGTGGCGCTCTCCTCCACGCTTTCGTGCACCGTATCCAGCTCGATCTCAGGCGCCACGGGAGGCTCGTAGGGGTCCGAGATACCGGTGAATTGCGGGATCTCACCCCTCAACGCCCTGGCGTAGAGCCCCTTGACATCGCGGCAGGCACAGGCTTCGACATCGGCGTTGACATAGACCTCGATGAAGGCACCGCCTGCCTCCTCCACCATGGCCCGAACCCTGGCGCGGGTTTCGCGATAGGGGGAGATGGCCGCCGTCATGACCGGAATCCTGTGCTTGACCAGCAGGCGGCAGACCCAGCCGATGCGCAGGACGTTCGTGTCGCGGTCCTCCCGCGAAAATCCCAGACCGCGCGTCAGGTGCGTGCGTACCTCGTCGCCGTCCAGAAGCTCGACATTCGTGATGTTGCGCCCCTTAAGCAAGTGATGCACGGCGTTGCTTACCGTGCTCTTTCCGGCGCCGGAAAGACCGGTGAACCACAGGCAGAAACCCTTGTTCACTCCCACCGCCCACCTGCCGGCATGTTGATCATTCTACACACGATAATATTCCCGGTACCACTGCACGAAACGGGCGATCCCTTCCTCGATGGAGGTTTGCGGACGGTAATCGAAATCGCACACCAGATCCCCGACATCGGCGTAGGTGGCCGGCACATCCCCGGGCTGCAGCGGCAGCATCCGCTTCTTCGCCTTCACGCCAAGGGCCTTCTCGACCGCCTCGATGAAGGCCATCAACTCCACCGGGTTGTGGGAACCGATGTTGTATACCCGCCACGGTGCGCGGCTCGATCCCGGATCCGGTCGCCGGCCGTCCCAGTCCGGGTTCGATGCCGCAGGCCGGTCGAGCACCCGCACCACGCCCTCGACGACGTCGTCGATGTACGTGAAATCCCGTTTCATGCGCCCGTGATTGAACACCTCGATCTCCTCCCCCGCCAGCATCGCCTTGGTGAACAGAAACAGCGCCATGTCCGGCCGCCCCCAGGGGCCGTAGACGGTGAAGAAGCGCAGGCCCGTGGCCGGAAGGCCGTAGAGATGGCTGTAGGTATGGGCCATCAGCTCGTTGGCCTTCTTGCTCGCCGCATACAGCGACAAGGGATGATCGATGTTGTCGTGCACCGAGAAGGGCATGTGCTCGTTGGCGCCGTAGACCGAACTTGATGATGCGTAAACTAGGTGGCGGATCCGCGCATGGCGGCAGCCCTCGATCACATTGAGGAAACCCACCATGTTGCTCTCCACGTAGGCATGCGGATTCTTGAGCGAGTAGCGAACGCCGGCCTGCGCCGCCAGATTGACCACACTGTCGAAATGCTCGTACGCAAACAGCGCCGCCATGCCCTCGCGATCCGCCAGGTCCATTTTCACAAAGCGGAAACCGGGCCGCCCCTCGAGCCGCGCCAAGCGCGCCCGCTTCAGCCCCACATCGTAGTAATCATTGAGGTTGTCGAGGCCGACGACGGTATCGCCTCGTTCAAGCAGGCGCCGGCACAAGTGGAAGCCGATGAAACCGGCGGCACCGGTGACCAAAACCTTGGAGGACTGAGGTTTGAGGGCTGAGGGCCTAGGTAGATCCCGACTCATCTTTTCATACCCTGCCGTAGAATTCCGGGGATGCAACTCTTGAGAATTCGGAGGCCCCGGAATTTGAAATTCTGGAAGTTCGGTTCTTTACTCTTCCCGGCTTCCATCTCATGTTCTCCCCCAGTTCTCGGCACCCAG
>CAZHOU010000160.1:0-3893 GCA_964534165.1 uncultured Zetaproteobacteria bacterium | reverse complement strand
GGCGTTTGCCAAAGCCCCTTCCGCCACCTAGGATCGGCGCTGCCGCAGGTGCCCGCCTTGGGCGGGTGAAACGGGAAGTCCGGTGCGGTCTGTACAGACCAAGTCCGGCGCAGCCCCCGCTACTGTGAGCCCGACAACGCCATGCGAAAAGCCACTGTTCTTTGGGAATGGGAAGGCGGGCATGGCCGCGGATGAAGGCAAGCCAGGAGACCGGCCTGCAGGCAAGCATGCGGAAGCCGCCCCGGGGTGAGGGCGGGACAGGCCGGTCTTTCGATCATCCTATCTGTCTCCACACTCCTCCCGCGGCACCTCCGCATAGCACATATGCGCGGCGGGCGCGGAGGAGAACCATGGTATTTTCAAAAAGAATCATTCCCATTGCCTTGATGTTCGTGTCGGGTGCAATCGCCGGTATGGCGCTTGCACAGGAGAATCTGGGTCCAATCGAGGTCACCGCGGGTCGAGAGGCGAAAGCCATCGAGACCGCCACCAAGCCGGTGACCGTCATCCCAAGGAAGGAGATCGAAGGCTCGCATGCCGAAAATGTCGTGGACCTGCTCAAGGGCCTGGCCAATATCGTCGTGCGCGACACCACCGGCGTCGGCGCCAAGTCGCAGGTGGATCTGGGCGGTTTCGGGGAATCGGCACCGGCCAACAGTGTGGTGCTGGTGGACGGACGGCGCGTCAACAATCCGGACCTCTCCGGCACCGACTGGACCCAGATTCCGCTCGATCAGATCGAGCGCATCGAAATCGTGCACGGAGCGAGTTCGGTGCTCTACGGCAACGGTGCCGTCGGCGGTGTCATCAACATCATCACCCGCATCCCGGAGAGCGGCGGCACGATCAGCCTCGCCGGCGGCAGCTTCGGGGAGTTTTCCGGGCACGGCCGCCTGGGGGCGGATTCGGGTCGAGTGCGCGTGGAGGCCAATTTCTCGGGCTTGACCACGGACGGCTACCGCGACAACAACTTCTTTGACCGCTTGGACGGCGGTGGCCGTGCCGAGGTCGATCTGCCGGCGGGCATCGGCCTGCACGTAAGCGGCAACCACCACCGCGACCGCGCCGGCCTTCCCGGCAGTTTGACGGCGGCGCAATTGGCGAACAATCGCAAACAGGCCAAAAATCCCCGGGACTTCAGCAAAACGAACGATGATTTCGTCGACGGCGGCCTGGATTGGGATTCGGGGTCCGGCCTGGGTGCCGAGATCGACGGCGGCTTCCGGCGGCGGGAAACGAATTCCGATTTCTCCGGCTTTGCCGTCCACAGCACCCTGCACAGCCGCAGCCTGCGGCCCAAATTGCATTTTGCGCTCGGCGGCGGACTGCGGCTGCACATGCTGGCCGGCGCCGATCTTGAGCGCAGCAACAGCGTGCTGTCCAAGACCCGCATCAAACGCCGTCAGGACGGCTATTACGGCCGTCTGGACGTGGAGGACGCATCCCGTCGCTGGCGTCTGCTTGCCGGGGTGCGCAGCGAAAAGGTCGTGGACCAGTTCGTCAAGACGAAGCTCCAGATCAACAGCAAGCGCGAGAATGCCTGGGAGGTGGGAGGGTCGGTGGAGATCCTCGACGGCTTGCGCCTGCGTCTGAACATCTCCCGTTCCCTGCGCTTCCCGCTGCTGGACGAGGAGTTCAACTTTTTCTCGGCCACCGTGAACACCGGCCTGCTGCCGCAGACGGGAAGGCATGTGAGCGCCGGATTACGCTACGATTTCCATTCCGGTTGGCTGGATGCAAACGCGAGCCGCGGCGATCTCACCCACGAGATCTTCTACAACCCCCAGACATTCGCCAACGAGAACTACAAGAGCGCGACCCGCCATGACGTGCTCATGGTCAGCGCCCATTGGCGTGCGCACCCATGGCTGCAGCTGGCCGCCAACTACACCTATGCCCGCGCCTTGTTCCGGGGCGGTACCTTCGGCGGCAAGGCCGTGCCGGCCGTGCCGCGCAATCGCTTCGGTTTGGAATGGGGAGTGGATTGGCTGCATGGATTCACCACGAAACTGCGCGCAAGCTTTGTCGGCGGCTCCATCCTGATCAGCGACCAGAGCAACAAGCGGCCGCATCTGCCGGGCTATTTCGTCATGGATGCGGCCCTGAACTATCATTGGCAGGATGTGGAGGTGTTCGCCCGCGTGGACAACCTGGCATCCCGGAAGTACAGCACCTACGGGGTCTTTTCCTCGTTCTCGGGCACGGACAACTTCTTCCCGGCGGCGACGGCCACCTTCCGCGCCGGTGCCAGCT
Organism: uncultured Zetaproteobacteria bacterium; assembly: GCA_964534165.1. GTDB lineage: Bacteria > Pseudomonadota > Zetaproteobacteria > Mariprofundales > Mariprofundaceae > CAZVLQ01. The sequence continues at coordinate 1,640 of CAZHOU010000160.1, read as the reverse complement.
ACCGTTTCTGAGTCGCGGCGCCTCTGGGCGTGGGCGGCGGCAAGCCTCGCCGCCCACGCCCTGGCGCTGACGCTTTTGTCGCCGCTCGCCGGACCCGAAGCCGAAACCCCAAGCAGGGGAAGCGTTCATGTGCAGCTGATCGCGGCCGTCCCGGCGGTCAAGGCGGGCCACTCCAATCCCAAAGCGCGGACAAGGAGACCTGCGCGGGCGGCGGCGCAAAAAACGCGGACTCGCAAACGCCGGCACAGGCCGGCATTCAGCCGCCCGGTGGCGGTGATATCACACGCCCACACGTCACAACCCTTGCAAGCTTCCCCGGAGTCGGCGACGGCCAAATCCATCGTCGTCCCCGCATCGCGCGGCGAATCCATGCGGCCGGCACGGACCGGGCCCAGGAACACGGCGGCCACCACGGGGGGCGTCGGCCTGCGGGCGGCAAGGGAGGCCGTGCGCAGGCGTCTGGAGGCCTTCAAGTATTATCCCGCGAGTGCCCGGCGGCGTGGCATCGAGGGGGACGTGGATGTCGCCTTCTCCCTGGTCGCCGGCGGAATGGCGGCCCGGATCAAGCTGCTCAAGGGCTCCGGCTACGCGGTTCTGGATCGTGCCGCGCTGGCAACGGTGGCGAGGGCGCAACCCTTCCCGGTGGAACGCGGCGATTACCGCTTCCGTCTGCGTTTCCGGCGCCTGTGATGCGATGGCCGGTCCTGGCCTTCCTGCTTCTTTGGGCCCTGCCGGCGGCGGCCTCCGAGCGCCTCCTGGCCCTGTCGCCGCATGCCTGCGAAATGCTGTTTGCCATCGGTGCCGGCCCCGAGGTCGTCGGCGTCTCCGCCTACTGCGATTTCCCCACCGCCGCCCGCCGCCTGCCGCGGGTGGCCGACAGCCGCAGGCTGTATGTGGAGGCGGCGCTGCGGCTTTCACCCACCGGCATGGTGGCCGCCAGCGCCCGTCTGCGCGGCCTGGATTTTCTGCGTCGCCAAGGGGTGCGCCTCTTCCTGACCCATCCCCACCGCCTGCGGGAGGTCTTCGCCGATCTGCGCCGCCTGGGGGCGTGGACGGGGCACCCGAAACAAGCCGGAGAGGTCGCCGCGGCGATGGAGAAGCGATTGCGGACGATCATGAAGCGCTCGCGCCGGGCGCGGCCCGTGCGGGTCTTTTTCGCGTCCTGGACCCATCCGCTGATGACCGAGGGCGGTCGCAGCTTTGTCAGCGACGCCATCGCCGCCGCCGGCGGGCGCAATGTTTTCGCGTCCATTGCCCGAGAGACGCTGCGTATCGACATCGAGGCGGTGATGCGCGCCCGTCCCGAAGTCGTTCTCGTGCCGAAGAAGGGTGAAAATCTTGAACGTTCCCGACGATTCTGGCGGCGCTGGCTGCCGGATGCGCGCGTGGTTGTGATCGATCCGGACCTGATCAGCCGCCCCGGGCCGAGGATCGTCGCCGGGGTGGATAGGCTGCAGCGCCTGCTGCAAGGCGGGCGATGAGGATGGCCAGGTGGGCGGCAGGATGCCTGGCGGCGCTGGCCCTCCTCGTGCTGGCGCTGGCCGCCGGCCCTTCCTGGATCGACCCCTTTCACGCCCACGGCCAGGATGCGGCGATCCTGTGGCAGTTGCGCCTGCCGCGGGTGCTGACCGCCTTTGCCG
>CAZHOU010000159.1:0-3925 GCA_964534165.1 uncultured Zetaproteobacteria bacterium | reverse complement strand
CTAGGATGCCGGGTTCGCACAGGCAGGGGATGACGACGGCAAGACCGAGATCCGGTGCCGGCGGCACATCCCGGCGGCCGTGCAGCCGCCGCGAAGCAAGATAACCCTTCAGATGGCGCACGGGAGGTGCGGATGGCAAAAAAATCGGTGGATCTGCACTACGCGACGCCGTCGGACTGGGCGCGGGCGGCCCTGGCCGATTTCGATCACTTTCTCGCCGATCACGCCAACTGCGAACGCAAGGCCAGCGCCACGGCCATGCGCATGGTCGTGCATTTCCGCGACAGGCATGAAATCCTGCCGCAGCTGGTGGACCTGGCAATCGAGGAACTGGAGCATTTCCGGCAATGCTACCGCCTGATGCGCAAGCGGAACATCGCCCTGGCGCCGGATCGTCCGGACCCCTATGTCGGGGCGCTTTTGCAATTGCAGCGGCACGGCCGCGATGCCCACCTCCTCGACCAGTTGCTGCTGTTTTCGCTCGTCGAGGCGCGCGGCGCCGAGCGCTTCCACCTGCTGTCCACGGCCCTCACGGATCCGGAACTCAAGACCTTCTACAAGTCCCTGTGGGCCGGCGAGGCCAGGCACGCGCACCTCTTCGCCGATATGGCCCTGCGCTATTTCGACGCTCCCACCGTCTACGGCCGGCTGAACGAACTGGCCGCGGCCGAGGCGGAGATCGTCCGCCGCCTGCCGTGGCGGCCGGCCCTGCATTGACGGATATCGGGACCCGTTGTGGACCGCTATCCCGGATTTTTCATGCGATCGCGGCTGGATGGCGCAGAAATCGGTGATTGGTGATTCGTGATTGGTAATCGGGAAATCCACCAATCACCAATTTCCAATCACCATTCACCTCGGCCCTCAGTCCTTGTTTGCCGGCCCGCGCAGACAAGCCAGACGCCGCGAAATACAAAACGTTCCATCTCCTACGAGCGCTCACCTGCCGCCAACCCTTTGATCCAACCCGATATCTTGTTCGCCAGCCTATGGTCTCATGAAAAATCCGGGCTATCCCCCCTGGGTGATCACCCCATGGTGCACTTGAGCAGGGGGCGAAGCTCTTTCAGGGGCCGGGTGTTGAGCACATCCGTCGCCGCAAGCCAGCCGCGCCGGGCCTGACCGACGCCGTACTTGAGGTTGGCGAAATCGAGCACGCTGTGGGCGTCGGTGTTGACGGCGATCAGCACGCCGCGCTCGCGCGCCAACATGCAGAAGCTGTCCTGAAGGTCGAGGCGCTCGGGATGGGCGTTGAGTTCGAGATAGCAGCCGCGACCGGCGGCGTGGTGGATGATGCGTTCCATATCGACCTCGTACGGAGGCCGCTGCGGGATCAGCCTTCCCGAGGGATGGGCGAGAATGGAGAAATGCGGGTGATCCATGGCGCGCAGAATGCGCTCGGTCTGCCTTGCGCGCGACAGTTGAAAATGGCTGTGCACGGCGCCGACGACGAGATCGAGGCGGCCCAGGATGTCATCGGGGAGATCGAGGCTGCCGTCCTCGAGGATGTCCACCTCGATGCCCTTCAGCAGTGTGATGCCGGAAAGCTTCTCGTTGAGGCGGTCGATCTCCTCCATCTGCTCGAGCAAGCGCTTGCCGTCCAGGCCGCGGGCCACGGTCAGGCGGCACGAGTGCTCGCTGATGGCGATGTAGGATAGCCCCCTCTCCCGGGCCGCGAGGGCCATTTCCTCGATGCTGTTGTGGCCGTCGCTGGCCTTGGTGTGGACGTGCAGGTCGCCCTTGATGTCGGACAAGGTGACGAGTTCGGGCAGCAGCCCGGCCCGGGCGGCTTCGATCTCGCCTCGGTCCTCGCGCAGCTCCGGCGGGATGTAGCGCAGCCCCACGGCGGAGAAGACATCCTCCTCCTCGGCGCCTCCGATCCGTCGTTCGCCCTTGAAGATGCCGTATTCGTTGATCTTCAATCCCCGTTCCTGGCCCAGGCGGCGGATGGCGATGTTGTGCGCGCGGCTGCCCGTGAAGTAGTGCAGGGCGGCCCCGAAGCACTCCCTGGGCATGACGCGTACGTCCACCTGCAGGCCGCACCGCAGCACCACCGAGGATCGGGTGGAGCCGTGCGAGAGCACCTCGGCCACATCCTCGTAGGTGACGAACCGCTCCATCACGGCCGCCGGGGCGGAGGTGATGACGAGGATGTCGATGTCGCCGACGGTCTCCTTGCCGCGGCGGTAGCTGCCGGCGATGACGACCCGCTCCACGCCTTTCGTGGCGGCGAGATGGGCGGCGAGCGGTTCGGCGTGCTGCGCCGCTTCGGCCAGCCGGAAGCGTTTCTCCTTGCTCGTCGTCGTTTCCATGGTAGCCAGAATCTTGGCTGCGGTCTTGTCGCCGAAGCCGGGGAGTTCGCGCAGGCTTCCGTCCCGGGCGGCCCGCTGCAGTTTTTCGCGCGTGTCGATGCCCATCTCGCGGTACAGCAGGCGCACGCGCTTGGGCCCGAGTCCGGGGATCGCCATCAGCTCGCGGATGCCGGCCGGGAGTTGCCTGTGCAGGCGTTCGAGCAAACCGCAGCTTCCCGTGGTGACGATCTCATGGATCTTTTCGGCCAGATCCTTGCCGATGCCGGGAAGCCGGGTCAGATCCTCGCCGGCTGTGATCAGGCTGCGGGCGTCCTGCGGCAGATCCCGGACGCTGCGGGCGGCGTTGCGGTAGGCGCGGATGCGGAACGGATTTTCACCCTGGATCTCGAGCAGGTCGGCGATCTCCTCGAAGACGGCGGCGATGTCGGCGTTGGTGACCGGCAAGGCTTAACTCCCCGCCCGCGGCAGGCGATCAGCGCCGGTCCATGGGGACGTAATGACGGCCATGCTCCCCGATGTAGATCTGGGTCGGGCGGTAGATGCGGTTCTTGGGCAGCATCTCACGCCAGTGCGCCAGCCATCCGGAGACGCGGGCGATGGCGAAGATCGGCGTGAATAGATCGGTCTCGATGCCCATCTTGCGGTAGACGATGCCGGAGTAGAAGTCCACATTGGGGAAGACGCCCTTGGCTCCGAGTGTGCTGCGAGCCAGCTTCTCGATGCGGCGGGCGATGGCGTAGGTGGGATCCTCTCCGTATTGCTTGGTCAGCTCGCCGTAGAGTTCCTGCAGCAGCGTGGCGCGGGGATCCTTGGCCTTGTAGACGCGGTGGCCGAGGCCGGCGATCTTCTCCTTGTTGGCCAGCTTCCTGTTCAGATACGCCTCGGCATTCTCCACCGTGCCGATCTCGTCGAGCATCTCCAGCACTTCTTCGTTGGCGCCGCCGTGCAGCGGTCCGGAGAGGGTGCCGACAGCCGAGCTGATCACCGAGTAGGGATCGGCCAGCGTCGAGCCGGTCACCATGGCCGAGAAGGTGCTGGCATTCACCGTGTGTTCCGCGTGCACGATCAGGGCCACGTCCATGATGCGTGCGTGCAGCGGATCCGGGTCCTCGCCCGTCAGCATGTACAGGAAGTTGGCGGCGTGTGCCAGATCGTCGCGCGGAGGTACCGGATCGTCGCCGCGGCGCATGCGCGCATGCGCGGCCACCAGCGTCGGCATCTTGGCAATCAGGCGAATGATGGCGGTGTGGATTTTCTCTTCGTTGAAACTGCTCGGGCTCAGGCCCTGTTCGAAGGGGTAGAACATGCCGAGGGCGGCGACGCTGGATTGCAGGGCATCCATCGGATGCGCGGTTTCCGGGAAACACTTGATCATGTCGCGAATGCTGTATTTGATGCGCCGGTGGTGGCGAAGTTCGCCATGAAAGGCATCGAGTTCGTCCTTTTTGGGCAGATCGCCGTACAGCAGCAGATAGCTCGTTTCCTCGAACGTGCTTTGCTCGGCCAGTTCCTCGATGTCGATGCCGCGGTATTCCAGATAGCCACGCTTGCCGTCCACATAGGAGATGGCCGATTCGGTCACCGGGATGCCGTCGAGCCCTGGGGCATAACAG
>CAZHOU010000158.1:0-3932 GCA_964534165.1 uncultured Zetaproteobacteria bacterium | reverse complement strand
CCCTTGGTGAGTTCATCGAGGTATTCCTCAAAGCGTTTCTTCATCTCCGCGGGCGTCGCGGGTGAGCCGCCCTTGAGAAGGGCTGCGCGCAGATCCTCGGTTTTCACGGCGACCTTGTCCTGGGCCTCGATGGCCCCGCCTGCCAGTGCGTCGCACGCAGACAGGCCGGATCTCACACATATCCACTTCGTCTTTCTTGGGCTCCCACAGGCGGCGCAAGCGGTGGGCCGGCATGTCATCTACATTACCCATATCGATACCCAATTCATTGGGTAGTAACCAATTCCCATTTTTCGTCCCGTGCCACCCAAGCGCTAGCCGACATGCCGTCGAGGTGGTTGCAGATGTCCTTCATCGACAGCCACATGTCTTCCATTGCGTCCATGGTTAAGCCTCTTCCGAGTGTGAGATACGAATAAGGCCCCTCCCGAATGATGTCCTTAGAACTATGGGGTGATTGACAGATCAGGTCAAATGATCTTCTCCGATTTGGGACGATGGTCCGCTGGAGTGCTTGATTGGAACGCAGAAAGCCCGGATGTTGATTTGGAGCCGGTCGGATGGCGCAGAAATCGGTGATTGGTGATTCGTGATTGGTAATCGGGAAATCCACCAATCACCAATTTCCGATCACCATTCACCTCGGCCTCCGTCCTTGCTTGCCGGCCCGCGCAGACAAGAAAGGCGTCGTGAAATGCAAGGCTTCATGCTGCAAAAGCACATCGGTTTCGATGCAACCCCGAGATTGCTTCGCCTTCGGCTCGCAATGACATCCATGTGTCAGGCTGCAAAAACATATCGGTTTCGATGCAACGCCTGCATGGATTTCTGGATTTCAAATCCCGACGCATGGTCATCATGAAAAATTCGGGCTAACCCAGAAGCGCCGCCACCTCGCGCATCGCCGCCGTAAGACGCCCCAGTTCGTCGGCGGCGATCACGTACGGCGGCATGATGTAGATCAGGCGCCCGAAAGGCCGGATCCACACGCCCCTCTCCACAAACATCGCCTGCACGCGCGCGACATCCACATCCCTTTTCATTTCCACGGCCCCAATGGCCCCGAGCACGCGCACATCCGCGACCTGCGGCAGATCGCGGCAGGGCGAAAGCTCTTCCCGCAACTGCCCCTCGATGGCGGCCACCCGCTGCCGCCACGGCGAGGCGAGCAGAAGATCGACGCTGGCCCCGGCCACGGCGCAGGCCAGGGGATTGGCCATGAAGGTCGGGCCGTGCATCAACACGTGGCCGCCGGCATGGATGCCCTCGCAAATCCGCGCCGTGGTCATGACCGCCGCCAGCGTCATGTATCCCCCGGTCAACGCCTTGCCGACGCACAGGATGTCCGGCTCAATGCCGGCGTGCTCGCACGCAAACATTCTGCCGGTGCGCCCGAAGCCGGTGGCAATCTCATCAAGAATCAGGGGCACGTCGTATTCATCACACAGGGCGCGCACCCGCCGCAGGAATTCGGGATGGTAGATGCGCATGCCGCCCGCCCCCTGAACGATGGGCTCCAGGATCACGGCCGCAATATCTTCATGATATGCATGAATCTTGTCCTGGAAGTCCTTGATTTGCATGTCGTTCCATTCACCATCCGTGACGTTGGCCGGGGCCGCGGCGAAGATCTGCTGCGGCAGCAGGCCGGAAAACAGATGATGCATGCCGGTCACCGGATCGCAGACGCTCATGGCGGCGAAGGTGTCGCCGTGATAGCCGTGACGGAGGGTCAGGAGCTTCCGCCGCTTCTCCCGCCCCCGGGCGCGCCAGTACTGCAAGGCCATCTTGATCGCCACCTCCACGGCCACCGAGCCGGAATCGGCGAAAAACACGTGCTCCATCCCGGCCGGCGCGACGGCGAGCAACCTCTCGGCCAGGGCGGCCGCCGGTTCATGGGTGAGCCCCCCGAACATGACGTGGGCCATGCGCGCAAGCTGTTCACCGGCGGCACGGTTCAGTTCCGGCACATCGTAGCCGTGGATGGCGCACCACCAGGAGGCCATGCCGTCGATCAATTCCCGCCCGTCGCAGAGCCGCAGGCGCACGCCGTGGGCGCTCTCGACCGCCCACACCGGCGGTGGCTCCAGCATCGAGGCGTAGGGGTGCCACACGTGCCCGCGCTCGAATTCCAGCCAGGGTTTCACCAAGACGGATTCAGACCTCCGCGGAGATCAGGCGCAGGGTCAGGCGCTCCATCACCACGGCCTCGTCCTCAAGAGAGGCGCCCTTGAGCTGCATCTCCGCCTGTGCGATCCGTTCCATGACCCGGATCAGCTCCCTCCCGCGCCAGTGCCGCGCCTCCTTCGGCACCTGTTCCCTCGCCTCCCCGAACAGGCGCGCCCGCGCCGCCGCGGCGGCCGCGTTCCAGCGCGCATGCCAGCGATACAGCAGCAATTGCTGCATGCGGGTGGAGAGCCAGGCGAGCACTTGCAGGGCGGGCAGGCGCTGCTCGCGCAGCAGCCGCCGCAGCATGGAAAGGGCCTCCGGGGATCGCAAGGCCACGGCATGGCAATAGGCGCCCAGCTCCGGAGGGGCGCGCTCCCCGAGAAGCGAGGCGACCACCTCCATATCCAGGCGCACGCCCTCGCCGCCGTCGTAGAGACGCAACCGCTCAATGGCCTGGCGCGCGGCGGCGCGCATTCCCTGCAGGCGCTCGGCCAGCAACATGAAGGCCTCCTCCTCGATCTCGAGGCCGGCGGCCTGGACCTGTTCCTGCAGCCAGGCGCGGAAATGCGCCGCATCCGGCTTGGGAAAGACGCACCAAAGCAGTTGCGGCAGGGCCGTCAGGCGCTTGTGCACGGCCCGCCTGGCCTCGACGCCGGGGGCGCAGATCACAAGGCGCAGGCCCGCCGGGGGCGCGGCGACCCACTTCTCCAACTGATCGATCTGCCTGGGCTTGGCGCTCTGGGCGTTGCGCACGAGGGCATGGCAGCGCCGTTCGCCGAACAGCCCCGGTTGCAGATTCTCGAGCACCCGCTCCAGCTCATCGACATCGACGCGCAGGATGCGGGCCCCGTCGGCCTCGTGCGTGAGCAGCGCCTCCCCCGCCTCGAAGAGGGCATCGGCGTCCTCCCCGGTCAGATAGAAGCAGGCGGCGGCCGGCGGCAGGAGTTTCTCGGGCGCGATGCGTCGGGCCATGAGGCCGCCGTTCAGAAGCCGGAGGCGAGGCGCATCCACGCCTCCTGAATCCATTTCCGGTTCAGGTCGCGCCGCAGGCGGTCCCTGGAGGCCGTGATGCTGGCCGGGCCGCCGACGGCGAAGACATCGCCCGTGACCGCAATGGATCCGCTGCTCCAGACGAGCTTGCCCCGGCGCCACAGGCTGATTTCGGCTGCCAGCCGCATGCGGTAGCTGGTGGCCACGCCGGCGGCGTCGAAGGTGACCGGTGAAAACGACTCCGTCACATGGTCGAGCCGAAGCTCGGCATCCGCGCCGGAGCTTGCGACCGTGAATCCAACGGCGTGCGAACGCACGTAGCGGCGCCACAGGAAGAGCAGTTCATCGCCCGGTTTCGTCGTCCCGCTGACCTCCAGCACGCGCACATCCGCGGGGATGACCCCCCGACCGTGGCCGGCGAGATGGTAACCGCAAGCCGTCAGGATCAGGACGGCGAACAGCAGGAGCGGCCGTCTCACCGCGGGCGTACCACGAGATTCACCAGCCGGCCGGGCACCAGGATCACCTTGACGATCTCCCCATCCCGGAGCCACTTGGCAAGGTCGCGATCGGCCCGGATACGCTCGACCACGGCCTCCCGATCCGCATCCCGGGGCACGGTGATCTCTCCACGCCTCTTTCCCTGTACCTGCACCACCAGCCGCACCGTGTCGGTGACCAGCAGGTCGGGATCCGCCTGCGGCCAGGGGGAAACGACGGCCGGCTCCTCGAAACCGAGCCGCTCTCCGCATTCGCAGGCGAAATGGGGCACG
>CAZHOU010000157.1:0-4033 GCA_964534165.1 uncultured Zetaproteobacteria bacterium | reverse complement strand
GGCCTCACTTCCCTTTCTCCCCGCTACGATCCCCCTAAGTCCGACAGACTGCTAGCCTGCATGATTCTGGTCGGATTCAATCCAAGGTGCCCGCCGGCCACAGATGGCCCTTGTTTGCCAACCGGGGGCGGCTGCGTAGCATGCCCGCATGGGCGAGCGTTCCGAGATCGATGAGATTCTGGACAATCTGGAGCGCCTGCTGGCCGAGGGGCGGGAGGCGGACGACAGTTCCGGTCGTAAGAAAGCGGAGGGGTGTGGAGCGGAGCGGGATGCGGGCCCGGGCGCAGCGTCCACAGGGGATCCAATGCACATGCTGGTCGATGAGGAGAAGATCAGGTCAGGTCGTGGTTCGGCATCGACGCCGCGCCGCTTGCTGTTGACGGCCGACATGCTCGAAGACGATGCGGGGGGCAAAAAACAGCAGTCGGATGAAGGGGAAGCCCAAGAAGGTATGGAGGATGTGGACCGGATTCTGACCGCAACCGCGGCCATGGATGATGCACAATTGCGGGCCCTGGCCCGCGGCATCTCCTCGCAACTCTCTCAGCGGGCGGGCGAGCAAACCGCGGGCAAAGAACCCGGCCCAGGAAAGGAAAGCATGAGCAAGCAAGCAACCTCGATCTCAAGCAGTTACGACCCGCGGGCGGTGGAACCCGCGGTTTCCGAGCAATGGCTGAATTCCAATGCCTTTGCACCGGCCGAGGCCAAGGAATCCTTCTGCATCGTCATCCCGCCCCCGAACGTGACCGGCACATTGCACATGGGGCATGCATTTTCCTATACCCTGCAGGACATTCTCATCCGCTGGCAGCGGATGCAGGGCAAATCGACGCTTTGGCAGCCGGGGACGGACCATGCCGGAATCGCCACCCAGATGGTGGTGGAACGCCTACTCGCCAAGGAGGGCCTGGACCGGCGCACGCTGGGACGCGAGAAGTTTCTCGATCGCGTCTGGGAATGGAAGGAAAAATACGGCGGCGCCATCATCCATCAGCTCAAGCGGCTGGGTTGCTCCTGTGATTGGTCGCGCGAACGCTTTACGCTGGACGAGGGGTTGTCCAGGGCGGTGAGGGAAGTCTTTGTGCGGCTCTACGAGGAGGGGTTGATCTACCGTGGCAAGCGGCTTGTGAATTGGGATCCGGTGTTGGAAACGGCCGTATCCGATCTCGAGGTTGTGCACGAGGAGGAGACGGGTTGTTTGTGGCATATTTGTTACCCGCTCGATGGCGGGGAAGAGGACGGGCGGGAGCATGTGATCGTGGCCACCACCCGGCCGGAGACCATGCTCGGCGATACCGCCGTGGCGGTCCATCCAGAGGATCTGCGTTACAAACATCTCATCGGCAGAAAGGTGCGTGTGCCCCTGTGCGGCCGCTCCATCCCCATCATCGCCGATTCCCATGTCGATCCGAATTTCGGCACCGGTTGTGTCAAGATCACGCCCGCCCACGATTTTAATGATTACGAGATCGGCGAGCGCCATCATCTGCCGCTCCTGAACATCTTCACCCCCCGGGCGCACATCGTGGATGCGGAATTCATTCCCGAGAAATACCGGGGCATGGAACGCTATGAAGCGCGCGAGCACATCGTTGCCGATCTCGATGCCGAAGGCTTGCTGCACAAGATCGAGGAACATGTGCATCCGATCGGACGCGGCGACCGCTCCCACGCCGTGTTGGAACCCTATCTCACCGACCAATGGTTCGTGGACATCAAGCCCCTGGCGGAGCCGGCCATCGCGGCGGTGGAGAAGGGCGAGATCCGCTTCATTCCCGGGCATTGGGCGAAGACCTATTTCGAATGGATGCGCAACATCCAGGACTGGTGCATCTCAAGGCAATTGTGGTGGGGTCATCGCATCCCTGCTTGGTACTGCAATCGCTGCGATCATATCACCGTGGCCCGTGAGACACCGGAGTGTTGCGAGGGATGCGGCGGCACGGAGCTGAGCCAGGACGAGGATGTGCTCGATACCTGGTTCTCCTCGGGTTTGTGGCCGTTCTCCACCCTTGGTTGGCCGGCGCGGACGCGGGAACTCGAAACCTTCTACCCGACCGACGTTCTGGTCACCGGATTCGACATCATCTTCTTCTGGGTGGCCCGCATGATCATGCTGGGGCTGAAATTCACGGGCCAAGTTCCCTTCCGTGATGTCTACATCCACGCCCTGATCCGGGATGCGGAAGGGCAGAAGATGAGCAAGTCCAAGGGCAACGTGGTGGATCCACTGGACATGGTGGAACGTTTTGGTGCCGATGCATTGCGTTTCACGCTGGCGCACATGGCCACCCCCGGCCGGGACATCAAACTGGATGTCGGCCGCATCGCCGCCAATCGCCATTTCATGAACAAGATCTGGAATGCGGCTCGCTTCGTGTTTCTGAACAGGACCGGTGCCCGGACCGATCCGCGCATCCAGCCTGCGTCGGATCTGAACCGCTGGTTGCTGTTCGAGTTGGACGCCTGCCGGGGCGAGGTGGACAAGGCGCTGCGGGAATACCGCTTCCACGAGGCCGCGGCGACGCTTTATGCCTTCATCTGGGGCGTGTATTGCGATTGGTACCTGGAAGCCGCGAAAGTAGCGCTCGACGGCGAGGACGAAGAGGTCGAACGTGAGACGCGGACGGCAATGTTGACGGCCCTGGACGGGTGGCTGCGGCTTTTGCATCCGATTTGCCCGCACATCACCGAGGCCTTGTGGCAGGGTTTGCACGGCGACGAGGCGCGTTTGGTGACGGCGGCATGGCCGAGCGGACGCTGGAACGGGGATGAATACGAACAGGCCGCCGGGCGTTTCCGGCGGGTCAAGGATGTGGTCGCCGCCATCCGCTCGATCCGCGGGGAAATGAATATCGCACCGGGCCGGCGCATCCGCGCTGCCGTTGCCTGCGATGACGCCGCACGCGGCAATCTCGAGACCCATCGGGGGTTGATCCTCAACCTGGCCCGGCTTGAGGAGTTGCAATGGCTTGCGCAGAATGAAGAACTCCATGAAGCGGCCGTTGCGCCCCTGGCAGGGATGACGGTGTACGTGCCGCTTGCGGGGCTGGTCGATGTCGACGAGGAAGTGGCCCGGCTGCAGAAGGTGCGCAACAAGCTGGACAAGGAGATTGAGCGCCTGGAAACCCGGCTCGGCAATCCCCAATACCGGCAGAAGGCACCGGCGGAGATTGTGGCCGCGGCCGCGGCCGAACTTGAGGATCTTCGCCGCCGCCGTGCCGAGATCGAGGAATCCATCACGCGCATGCAACCACGGAAACAGGCATGAAGGCGGGCTTGCTTCTGCCCGCCTTGCTGCTGACATTTCTTTCCTCCTGCAACACCTCCCCGCCGATGAGCCGGGAGATGTTTGAGGCCCTCGCCGGCGTTTGGCGGCAGGTGGACGGGCCATCCTCGCTTCACTTCTACCGCGACGGCACCGTGCTCGTGCGTTTGCCCGATCGTCGGCCGCCGCTGAAATTCGTGTCCACCTTCGAACTGCTCAAGGACGGACGCATCGGTATCGCTTCCGGCGATGTATGGCTGGGTCCGATCTCCATCGAGTGGAAGCCGGGCTCGCGCCGCATGCGGGCGACCGTCCCGGATCGCGAGAATCGCCCCATGATCCTCCAAAAATCGGGTTAACCCGGTTTTTTTCATGGGATCTCGGATGGAGGGCGCGGATTCAGGATCTGGAGACCCCTCATCCGGTAATTGGTGATTCGTCATGGGTAATTGGGGGGAACACCAATCACGATTCACCAGTCACCAATCACCCACATAGGAGCGGCCTCCAGGCCGCGAAGGAATCAGTGATTGGTGATTCGTCATGGGTGATTGGGAAAACGATTCGGGATCTGGAGATCCCTTCTACAGGGGCGGGAGTCGGCCCTCGCCACTCGGCCCTCGGAACTCCAAATCCCAACGCATGCTCGTCATGAAGAATCCGGGTTCATGTGATCTATATCATTGAGGGAAAGCGGAGATAGTTTCATTTGTAGGAATTAACCGCGTTGTTTACAGAATTTCCAGCATGTGGAGGTTCTGTAGG
>CAZHOU010000156.1:0-4042 GCA_964534165.1 uncultured Zetaproteobacteria bacterium | reverse complement strand
CCGCCGGGCCGTGAAGGTCCGGATCGAGCCAGGCATCGTAGGCATCGGCCGGGAGAATGCAGGGCATGCGATCGTGCAACCTTGAGATCCGGGAATCCGCCGGGACGGTGAGGATGGTGAAGCTTTCGATCTCCTCCCCCGAGGGATCACGCCAGCGCTCCCACAGACCGGCCATGGCGAGCGGCATTCCGTCCGTGCGGTGGATGTAGAAGGGCCTTTTCCCGCCGTTTTCACGTTTCCACTCGAAGAAACCGGAGGCCGGCACGAGGCAGCGCCGGAGGCGGAAGGCCTCGCGGAAGGCGGGCTTCGAGGCCACCGATTCGGCCCGGGCGTTGATCATTCGGTGGCCGATCTTCACGTCCTTCGCCCAATGCGGGATGAGGCCCCAACGGAGAAGGCGGAGCGTGCGCCCCGCGTTCTCGCAGCGGACGATGGGCGCGGGTTGCGTCGGAGCGATGTTGTAGCGCCGGGCCAGCTCGGGGGTGGAGGAAAGCCCGAAATGTTCCTTCAGGATCCCGGGATCGACGTCGAGCGCATATCTGCCGCACATGACTCAGCCGGCCTCGATGACGGGATAGCGGAAGCGGGGCGTGGCGCCGTCCTTTTTCTTCAGGGGGAGCATGGCCGCGGGGGCGATCGTTTCCCGCCCGTAGGTGCGATTCGCCTCGTTCACGGCGAGCATGAGCCTTTCCTGGCGCGCATCCTCCCGCATGAGACCGAACAGGTCCGGCGTGGTCCCTTCCTTCCTGCGGATGTGGGTGGCGATGATGCCGCAACCGCGATAGCGGCGGTCTCCTCGATACAAAAGATGCAGGCCGCTTTCCACGCCTTGCGAGATTCTGCGGAAGCTGTGAGTCGGGCAGGGGAGGTGGATTTCCACACCCACCGTGGCGAAGGAGTCGAGGGTGAGAAACACCCGGAGCCTCTCGGCAAGCAGGCCCTTGGCCACCAGCTCCGAAACCAGGCGCAGGGTGTGGCGGGAAAGGTGGGCGCGGAGGGTCTCCATTTTTGACGTGATCTTGCCCATGGACGCCGTTCTTGCCACGCTTTTCGGAAGCGGCGGCTCCACCTCCACGGAAAGCACGGGGATGCCGCACAACTCGTGCCGGAGAAGGAGGCCATGCCGTCCCAGCAGGCGGCGGACGAGGCCTTCCCCGGCCTCGGCGAACTGCAAGGCGCTCTGTATGCCGAACTTGCGCAGCAAGGCCTCGCGGCTGGCACCGATGCCGGGGATGTCGCGCACCGGAAGATCGGCGAGGAAAGCGGGGATGGAAGTGCCGGGAACGACGGTGCTGCCGTCCGGCTTGCCCCGGTCCGACGCGATCTTGGCCAAGGTCTTGGTGTTGGCCACTCCGACGGATACCGTGATGCCCACCTCCCGCTTCACGCTCGTGCGGATGTCGTCGGCGATGGCGTGGAAGCCCTTGCGCCACAGGGTGCGCAGGCCGTTCATGTCCATGAAGCCTTCGTCGATGGAGTAGACCTCCACCTCCGGGCTGTAGCGGCGGAGAACGGTGAACATGCGCTCGGACATCTGACCGTAGTACCGGAAATCCGGGGGCAGAAAGACGGCGTCCGGAGCCAGCCTCGCCGCCTCGTTCACCGCCATGCCCGTGGTGACGCCGAGCCCCTTGGCCTTGTAGCTCTTGGCCACCACGAAGGCATTCTGATTGGAAAGCACGCACACCGGCCTGCCCGCGAGGTCCGGCCGTCGCGCAACCTCGCAGGCCGCGTAGAAGGCGTCCGCGTCCACGTGGGCGACGGCGTTGTGCCAGTTCGTGGACGGCATCATGACGGATACTTGCGGAACAGCCCCACCACCACCCCGAAGATCTCCAGGGAGGCCTTGGGACGGATGATGCCGAAATGGGGATTCGCGGGGCGCAGGAAATAACCTCCCGCATCCCGGTCCAGGTGCTTGACGGTGAATTCCCCGTCCACGATGGCGACGACGATGCTTCCCGGATCCGCACGCTGCCGGCGCTCCACCACCACGAAGTCCCCGGCGTGGATGCCGGCGCCGATCATGGAATCGCCCTTCACCTCCACCAGCACCGTGCTTGCGGGGTGTTCCACCAGGTAATGGTCGATGCTGATGCCGTCTTCCGTCAGCTCCGTCGCCGGGCTGGCGAAACCGGCCGGCACGCATCCGACGACGGGGCGCTCGAAGAAGCTGCGGGTCGGCGCCAGGCGGCCGTCCGGAGTCCTCTCCAGATAGCCCCTCTTGCGCAGGCGATGCACCAGCTTGTGCACGGCGGCCTTGGAACGGAATCCGAGAAGGGTTCCGATAGCGGCATAGGAGGGGATGGAGCGGTGCCTGGAGAAGTAATCCTGCAAACGCTCGAGATGGACGTGATCGATGTTCCTCCGGGCCATGGCCCTAATATAGCAAACGAACGTTCACCAATGCAAGGCGCCGGGATCATGGAGCCGATCGACGGCATCGAATGCAAGTGGAGCGCGAACGACTTCGATCCTCGCAACCTGTTGAGCTTCCACAGGCAGTATCCCCAGGCATCATCAACCTATGTGGTGGCGGCGGATGTGGATCGTACCTTCCGCCATGGCTACAAGGGCATGGCGGTTTGCTTCGTCGGCTTGCAGGAGCCGATCGGCTGCCTGCAATCCCCGGAGTGATCGCCTCATTGGATGACCTGCCTAGGCAGCTCAGATCAATTGCGAGAGAAACGTCCTGGCGGGCACAACGACCGGCCGGCGGACACCGAATGCATCCACGTCCACGTAGTCGCCGTCCACACCCACTTGGAAGGCATGCTCCACGCCCAGTTGTCGGGCGAACATCGTCAGGTTCTTCGACAGCGGCTGGTCCACGGATGACTTTGCCTCCACGAGAAACCACGGCTCGCCGTTTCGTGTCACCAAAAAGTCCACTTCCCGCTTTTCCTTGTCGCGCAGAAAATACAGCCCGTAGTTCCCCAACCCCGTGTCAGTCCAGAAATGAACGGCCTTCAGCAAATGGGAGGCGATAAAGTTCTCATGGCGCGCACCCGTGTCCTCGCACAGCGACCAGTCCCAGAGATAGAACTTCGGCTCCTTGATCAGCGAGCGCGTCACGTTCCGGCTCCACGGCCGAACGCAAAAACAGTAATACAACGATTCCAGCACACCCAGCCAGCGACGCACCGTATCCACGGAAACCCGCACCTTGTTGGCCAGGGCGCTGTAGCTGGTCAATTGCCCTGCCTGGCGCCGGAGCAGCACGGCGAGCATTTCCAATTGCCCGAGCGCCTGCACCTGCGTCAACTCACGCACATCCTCCCGCAGCAGTTGCTGATCACGCAGGCGTGTCCAGCGATTGTAGAAACGTCGATCCCTCTTCAGCCACGGCTCGGGAAAACCACCCCATTTCAATAATGCATCAAAATCCTCGTCCGCCGGCCGCCCGGGCGGGCGGATTTCCGCCAGCGCAAAGCCGTCCGAGGCATCCAGCGCCTCCCGGACAGACACCGGATGCAGGCGATAATGGAAATAGCGCCCCATCAGGCTGTCTCCGCCTTTCTTGTAGACATCCATGCGCGCGCTGCCCGTCACGAGAATGCGGACATCGTCCCGATAACGGTCATAGAAGCCCTTGAGCAACTGCTTCCATTTCGGGTGCTTGTGGAGTTCGTCGAACACCACGAGCAACGGTCGCTCACGCAGCCGATCCAGGCCGATGCGCGATACGATGGCGCGCCCACCTTCCAGCAGGATGGCGCGATCATCGAAATCGTCCCAGTTGAAATAGAACATCTCGCGGCTGCCCGCGAAGGATCGCGCAAGTGTGGTCTTGCCCACCTGCCGCGGTCCGGAAAGCATGACCATCTGCCGATGGGATGCAAACTGGTCCTCTATGATTTTCTCAAGCTGCCGACGCATGCGACCATTATTCAAAGTATCGTAAAACAGTCAAGACTAATTTACGACGCATAAGAAAACGATCGACGACCGGCGAGAAAAGCCCCATTGGATCAATCCTCGGATACAACCCTGATATCGGCCATCATCGTTTGAACAGAAAAGGGGACGCTACCCTTTTTCA
>CAZHOU010000155.1:0-4065 GCA_964534165.1 uncultured Zetaproteobacteria bacterium | reverse complement strand
GACGACGACCTTCCAGGTCGAGGCCCTGATGTAAAAAGGATTCCCTTGCGGAATCTTGGGAAGGGCGGCCTTTGGGCCGCCCTTTCTTATTTCATCCCTTCCCTTGGCCATTGACCTTTGGTCGGGCAGAGGCTGGAATGCCGCGCATGCCGAGACTCCTCCGGACGATGGCTTCCTTCTGCATCCTGCTTCTCGCCGCCTGCTCAGGTGTGAGTATCCCGCCGCCGTTTACGCCGGCGCCAGTGGCCAGGAATCCGGGGCGCCTGCCCCTGGACGTACCGCCGCAACTGCAACCGCGAGTCGAGAAAAGAAAGGGCGCCACCGGGCAAACCACGGTCATGGGCAAGGCCGTCCTCGTCGAGATGCGTGATTATGCCCGTCCGCCGGCGCGGGTGCTGGCCGCAACCGTCGCGGCTATGAAATCGCTGAAAATCCCGGTGGAGAGCGTGGACCCACCCAGCGGCACGATCACCGCGGGTTGGATGCGACGGGATTCCAAGCATGTGAACGGCTATCTCGCGGCGCTGATGGGGTTGTTCGGGTCCGCCCCCGAGCACACTCGTTATCGGTTCATCGTCCGGGTCCTGACCCGGGGGCAGGGCCGGGCGCAGCTCCAGGTTCGCACGCTGGCCCAGAAGCTCATCAACGGCCATTGGGCGAATATGCGGCTCGAGTCCACGATCACGCCGCGATTGTTTGCCGCCGTGGAGCAGCGCCTCGGTGTCAGGGATCAGGGATCAGGGATCAGAGGACAGGGGTCAGTAAAATAGGCATTCCGTCTTCTGTCCCCGTTTTTCCAGGCAAGGGTGTGATTACTCGATGTCCGGGATGGATCGCAGTTGTTTGCCGCCCCAGGCCAGGGTCATTCTCCGGCGCTGATCTCGTGCCCGGTGCTCCAGCTCTTCCAGAACGGCTAGCAGTGCCGGCAGGGATCGGCATCGGTGGGTCACTATGTAGCGGAGCAGGTCCTCGTCCACCGGCCATTGCCGTGCCGCGGCCACGCTTTTCAGCACCGCCAGCAAATCCGCCTCGCCCGCGGGAGGCTCGATGTGCACGCATACCATCGCATCCAGGCGGCTTTCCAGTTCCGGTGGGGCGCCTGGAGGGCGCCGCCAGGCGATCAGGATGGGGCGTTTCATTTCACGTGCGCGCTCGATCAGATGGAACAAAGCGATGGCGTGTGTCTCCGACAGGGCCCGCGGTGGGGCATCCACCATCCAGGCGGCGCAGTCCACGAGCCGCTGCAGCCAGTTCCGTACCAGGGCGGTGGCATGCGGGCTGTGGCCTTGGGCCGCGTCGATCAGGCCGAGATAAGGGTGCTCCTGCGCCAGGGCGTGCAAAAGATGGGTTTTGCCGGCCACCTTATCGGAGGTGAGCCAGAGGGTGCCGCCGTGGACCAGCCATAGCGCCAGGTGGTTCTGCGCCCTCTCCGTGCCGGCATGACGTACCCAGGCGCCGTAGTCATAGGCGGGCTCAAGCTCCAGATCGAGCGCTTGTTGCCGGCCTCCTACGCCGGCCGCGTTTCTCAAGCCTCTTCCTCGCGCAAGGCCTTCAATGTCCAGATGATCATGTATTGGATGCCGGAGGCGCAGGTGAGGAGGAAAGCGCTCCAGAGCACGATCTGCATGACTTGAACCGCCAATGGATGGGTCATGTTCAGGAGCGCAGTGGAAACATAGACGATCTGCATGACCGTCGTGGCCTTGGAGAGATAGGTGG
This sequence comes from uncultured Zetaproteobacteria bacterium, assembly GCA_964534165.1. Classification (GTDB taxonomy): domain Bacteria; phylum Pseudomonadota; class Zetaproteobacteria; order Mariprofundales; family Mariprofundaceae; genus CAZVLQ01. Next base: position 2,346 of record CAZHOU010000155.1, on the reverse strand, counting down.
GGCGCATCTCCAGGCGGCGGGTCACCAGCTCGTAGGCCAGGGCGCCGACAACGATGATGATGTCCCGAAACACGACGGCGAGGAAAAGGTAGAGGGGGGTTTGATGGATGATGAACAGGCTGACGATGGTGCTCACCAGCATCAGTTTGTCGGCGATCGGATCCATGTAGGCCCCGACCACCGTTTGCATGTGGCAGTGCTTGGCGATGGCACCGTCCAGCATGTCCGTCAGCCCGGCGACGAGCATCAATCCGAGGGCCTGCAGGGGCCGGCCCTCGAGGATGGCGTACACGATGATGGGGGTGAGCAGGATGCGCGTGAGCGTCAGCAGGTTTGGCCAATTGATGAGACTGCGGATCATCGCGCCAGCCAGCCGCCTTCGGGCAGGGGGCTCAGATGGAAGCCGCGGCGGGAAAACCAGTCACGGAGCCAAGCGTCGTCCGTGCCTTCCAGGCGCAGGAGATAGGTGCGCCGGTTCCGGTTCAGGAACAGCGGCAGCAGATCACGCACGCGCGGATCATTGGTGAGCGCCTCTTCCAGCGCCACCTGTTCGAGCAAACGGCTCGATTTAACCACCGTGAGCCTGATTTCCATGCCTCCGCCACTTGCGACCGCGCCGGTCTGCGGCCGGAAGGCGTAGGCATCCCGGGCTCTGAGCAGGATTTCCCGCAGCCAGTCCGTGAGTTCCGGCAGGGGATCGGCACCGGTGATCACGCGGGTTGCGGAGAATTCCCCCAGACGGGTGTTGCCGCGTACGCGCAGACGCAGGTGCCGGTCATCCAGCCAGCGCCAGTCCAACACCAGCCCGGGGCCGTCTGCGCTCAAATCGATGCCCCATTTGCGGGCTATGCGCTCAGCTGCTTCATGAAGCAACGCCTGTGTTTCCGGCATCGCCTGCCCCGATTCGCTTTCCATGCGCAGCAATAGATGGAAACGCGGGGGTGTGACGAGGGCGGCGATATGCCGTTCCTTCAGGGCCTGAAAAACGCTCCTGGGGTTGAACAGAACCACGATCTCCCGCCGGCCGGGAACGATTTTCGAGACCAGTTTGAGATCGGCCGGGATACGGGCGCTCTCCTCCCGTGCCGCCTGCGGCACGATCCGGTCCCATAACTGCGGCAGTGCCAGTCGCAGGGCCTTGGTGGCATCCGCCTGGATGTGGAGGGCGGCCTCGCCCTCGATGACAATCCGCATGCGTGCATCCCCGGGTTGGCTCCAGGCCGGCCATGCCGGTGCCGTGGCCAGCAGGAGTGGAATCGCCCAGCGTATCGGGGATCGGTAGACGATGCCTATTTGACCACCCGCAAATGCCGGACCCGTTTTTTCGCCGGCACCGCCTTGCTGTTGGCCGGCGTATCCCCGGTCGGGGTGGGGGTGCCGTTCCGGGTGTCCCCGGTCGCCGCCCGGCGCGCCGCCTTGACGACCGTGTGGATGGATTGAGGCACGTCTTCTTCCCAGATGATGCCGCTTTCGGCCTCTCTCTCCGGGACATAGGCGGCCCAGATGGCGTGCATCGGGATGTGACAGGGATACGGTCGGCCCGAGAAGGAGAATTCCGACACGAGAGCATCGTCGCGGATCTGGATGCTTTGGGGCATGCGTACGTTCAGGACGAGCCTCAGGGCTGGATCGCCCCGCAGGTGGCCGGGAACATCGACCCCGTCCGCGGTGGCGTTCACCACGATGTAGATGCGTCCATGGCGGGCGAAATATTCGCGCAACTGTTGGGCCTTGGCGGCATTGGAAATCTGTAAGGACATGGCGGCCTCCTCGATTGCGGCGATCTTACGTAGGAACGTATTATTGCTTGTGGCATGGCGAATGTCATTGCATGGGAAACTGTCCCTGCTTTCCCCATGCGATGACGTACTCCCAAGCGATCCCGCGGCACCGCCTGACGGCACGTGGCCGCGGGCGTTGCCGGTGGATGGAAAACGGAAGGCGGAGCGGTCCTGTAAGCCGGGTTCTGTGCCGGCCAATGGCCGGCGGCGGTCATTCATCTGGTCCCGCCATTGCTGGCGGGCTCAAGCGGCCTACCCGGAAGCGGCGCGGGCCACGCCGTATGCTTCCCTATTCGGCCTTGCTGCGGATGGGGTTTACCGTGCCCCCGTCCGTTGCCGTGCGGGGCGGTGCGCTCTTACCGCACCCTTTCACCCTTGCCGCGAACAATCGCGGCGGTTTGCTTTCTGTGGCACTTTCCCGGGGTTGCCCCCGCCGGACGTTATCCGGCATCCTGCCCTGCGCAGCCCGGACTTTCCTCGCCGATCGCCAGTCGCGGCCGGCGCGACCGCCTGGGCCGCTCCGCAAGTCAATGATACACGATGAAACGGCGAGAAGTCCATGGAT
>CAZHOU010000154.1:0-4076 GCA_964534165.1 uncultured Zetaproteobacteria bacterium | reverse complement strand
GATCAACTCACCGGAATCCGATTTCAACGCCACCACATCGCCATTGCTGAAAACGGCGAAGACACGCTTTCCGGCCACAAGCGGTGAGGGGCCGTGATGCATGGAAAGCCCCCCGGCGGCCTGATCCGCGTAACTCCATTGCTTCTTGCCTGCAGTTGAAAAACGGTAGATCTGGTTGTCCGCCGTCTGAACAAAAAAGCCGCCCAGTGCGCGAACCGGTCGCCCGAGCATCGGGGCCGACAGACGCCGCCGCCAGACAATGCCTCCTTGAGGATCGATGCCATACACGGTGCCGGCGACGTCCCCGAGCACCACGAGGTGTGGGGTGAGCGCCAGCGCGCCCGATTCGCAGGCCGCTTCCAGGGCGATCAGGCGTCGCTCACTCCCCCGAAGATCGAGAACGTGCACGCGCCGGTCGCGGGCGCCGAGCACGATCATGTCGCCGATGACGGCGGGGGTGGATACACCAGGCGGGGACAACGGCCGTCTCAGGTCCACATCCGTTCCCCAGGCAAGACGCATGCGCATCGGTGCGGCTTGAGGCCCCTGCTCCACGATCGCAACCCTGGTCGGGGCCGAGGCGCATCCGGCCGCGAGTACGAGCAGGGTCCATCCAGCCAACATCCGCATGGATGATCTCACTTGCGTCCTGCTCCGGCATCGGAGGACTGCAAACGCTGCAACTCGCTCTCGATGCGTTGCTTCAGGTCCCGATCGTGATCCACGGCTGCGGCCGCCTTCTGCAAATGCGACCGGCGCTCGGCAACACTATCCGCGGCCCGGGCCAGCAGGTATTGACGCAGTTGCTCGTAATCCGCCCCCACGTGTTCGGCCAGCACCTTCCTGGCGCCGGCCTTGTCGGACTTCCGCAGAAGGATGCGCGCCAGATCCAGCCGCGCCTGCCAATGCAATTCCCGGTCCAGCCTGGGATTTGCCATCGCCGAGCGCAGATGCCTTGCGGCCTGCGCCGGATCGTATTTGGCCAAGAGCATGGCCGCCAGACCGCCGTAGGCCGTGCCGCTGAAATCCGTCGTCACCTTCTGCAACAGCACCCGCTTGTTTGCAACATCACCGGCAGCCAGGGCCTGGTGAAACAGGGTTGCGGCCGACTTGCGCTGTGTCTGCACATGATCCCACCACAGGCCGGCAAGAAGGACGGCCGCCAACACCACGGCGGCGGCGATGCCCAGCTGCCGCCGGTGACTCTCGGCCCAGGCCGCCAGGTGCGCCGTACGCATCTCGCGTTTGAGGTCCTCGAGTTCCTCGCGGCCGATCGCCGTCGCTTCGGCAGTGCGTTCCCTGGTGTTCTTGCTCATGTTCGTCTACCTCTCCGTTCCTGTATCGCTTGTGTCCGCCGCCGCTTCCTCTTCCTGCCCACGGTCCATGACGATCCGCAGCACGCTGTGCACGAGGGCGGCCATGGGGATGGCGATGAACACCCCCAGTATGCCCCACAGACTGCCGAACACCAAAATGGCCACGATGATCGCGATGGGGTGAAGATCGACAACCTCGGAGAACAGCCACGGCACGAGCAGGTTGGCGTCCAGGGCCTGAACGATGCCGTAGGCAATCAGGGCATACCAGGCGGTATCACTGAAACCCCACTGGAAAAACGAAAGCAGCACCACCGGGATCGTGACCACGGCGCCGCCGACGAAAGGCACCCACACCGAAAGACCGGTCATGGCGCCCAAAAGCAGGGCATATTGATGCCCGAACCATTCCAGCGCCAACCAGGTCACGAGCCCGACCACCACCATCTCCCAGAATTTGCCGCGAATGTAATTCCCGATCTGGGTGTCCATCTCGCGCCAGACACGATTCAGCAGGGTGCGTTCATGCGGTAGAAAGCGCTTGCCCCAGGCCATCAGCTTCTGCTTGTCCTTGAGCATGAAAAACACCAGCACCGGCACCAGAACCGAATACACGAGCAGCGTGATCAGCCCGGAGATGGACGCCAGGGAATAGGACAGAAGCGCCGCCCCCCATTCCTGCAACTTGTCGGCCACGAAGGCGGCCAGACGCTGCACATAGTCGGGATTGATCCAGCCGGCGTAGCGTTCCTGCAGGGTATGCAGAAAATCCCGCAGGGTGCTGACATAATGCGGGGCCTGGGAAATCAGGCGCCCGATCTGTTCGCTCAGGAGCGGCAGAATCGTGAACAGGGCCACCAGGATGACGAGAACGGCGCCGGCACCGACCAGAAGGATGCTGAGCAGGCGCGGAAAGCGGCAGCGCTCCAATAGTGTGACCACCCCGTCCAGCACGTAGGCCAGGGCCACGGCCACGAGCACGGGCGCCAGAATGTGGCCGAAAAGGGCCAAAAGGCCGAAGATCACCAGCAGCGAGGCCAGCAGGACCACCACCTCGGTGTCCTTGAACCAGCGTTGCAGCCAGGCCATCAGGAGTTGCATGGCTCGATCCGGTCCTCGCTTCCCACGGCCACGAGCAGGGCGGCGGCGAGGCTGGCCAGGAGGTGCAGGGTGGCGCTGATCCCATGCCAGAGCGCAAAGGCCCTGCGGGCGGGATCTGCAGCCGGGACGGTATCGATCGCACCCATGACCTGCTTCAGATCCTGCAAATGCGGCCGAAGGCCGAATTCATTCACCCCCACCAGCAGCCCCAGTGCCGCCAGCAACCCCCAGCGCAATCCTCCCGCGCCCCTTCGCACCCAGAAGAGGGCCACGGCGAGGGCGAGAATCAGAATGGTACGGTTGCCGAGTTCGAACATCGCGCCCGCCAGTTGGCCGGCCAGGGCCCGGCCCTGCAATTGTGAAAACAGGATCGGGGCGGCGACATAGCCCGGCACCACCAGCAGCGCCAGCATCAAGGCCAGAGCCAGCCGCACGGCGCCGAAACGCAGGCATGAGACATTCATGGCCCTCATTTCCTATTCGTAGCGGATCGCCTGGATCTCGTATTCCCGCTCACCGCCCGGCGCCTGCACGACCGCGATGTCGCCGACCTCCTTGCCGATCAGGGCCCTGGCGATGGGGGAGGTGATGGAGATCTTCCCGGCCTCGATATCGGCCTCATCCACACCGACGATCTGGTATTCCACCTCCGTGCCGGTTCCAAGATCGATCAATTCCACGGTGGCGCCGAACACGACCTTGTCCGAGGAGATGGCGGCCGGATCGATGATGTGGGCACGCGCAAGCTTGTCCTCGATCTCCTTGATCCGCCCCTCGATGAAGGCCTGTTCCTCGCGTGCGGCATGGTATTCGGCGTTTTCGGACAGATCACCATGCGCACGCGCCACGGCGATCGCGTCCACGACCTGGGGCCGCTTCACCGTCTTCAGGTATTTCAACTCCTCGCGCAAGGCTTCAGCGCCCTGCCTGGTCATGGGCACGCGTTCCATGCCTCACCTCCTGTGGTATTCCTGCAGACTCCGGACCTCGGTGGGATCGGAACGTCCCAGAATCGCCCCGGCCGCCGCCAGACCGCCGGCGATGGTCGTAAAATATGGGATGCCGCGCTCCAATGCAGCCCTGCGGATGGATTTGGAGTCCAGGATTGCTTGCGCCCCCTCCGTGGTATTGATGACCAGATCCACTTTCCCGGCCAGCAGTCGGTCCACGATGTGCGGGCGGATGCCATCCATCACCTTGGCCACTTTCTCGGCCGGCACGCCGTCCGCGGCAAGGGCGGCATGCGTGCCATGCGTGGCCAGAATCTCCATGCCTGCGCTCACCAGCATGCGTCCGATCTTCACCGCTCCCTCCTTGTCCCCGTCCTTGACGGAAATGAAGACCCGCCCCCGCCGTGGCAGCCGGCTGCCGGCGGCAAGTTGGGCCTTGTTGAAGGCGGCGGGGAAATCGGCGGCGATCCCCATCACTTCGCCGGTCGATTTCATCTCCGGGCCGAGCAGGGGATCGACGCCGTGGAACTTGACGAAGGGAAACACCGCTTCTTTCACGGCGCGGTAATCGCGTGGCTGCGGAATTGTGTCCACGCCCAGATCGTCGAGGCTCTTGCCGGCCATGATGCGGGCGGCGATCTTCGCCAGGGGAACGCCGGTGGCCTTGGAGACGAAGGGCACGGTGCGCGAAGCGCGCGGATTGACCTCC
>CAZHOU010000153.1:0-4078 GCA_964534165.1 uncultured Zetaproteobacteria bacterium | reverse complement strand
ACTCTTGGGCCATCCCGCCCAGCTCCCCCCGTAGCCAGCGATCGATCGGGATCGTAAAGCCCTGTTTTCGCGGCCTCAGGATTTCCGGGGGTAGATAGCGTTCCGCCACCTTGCGCAGCAGGTATTTGCCATGCCCATGACGGAAGCGCAAATCCACCGGCAGCTTCAAGATCCATTCCAGTAGACGGTGGTCCAGTAGGGGGACCCGCACCTCAAGGCCGTGTGCCATGCTCATGCGGTCCACCTTGAACAGCACATCCTCTGGAAGATACCGGGTGAGATCGCAGAGGGCGAAGCGTTCCGCTCCCCGGCCGGAGGCCAGGACCGCCGCCAAATGCGACACCGGATCCTCGTTCAGACTGGCGCGATATTCCCGTGTGTAGAGCCAGTGGCGGAATGCGCGGCTGGCCGTGATGCGGCGCAGGTAGCGACGGTCGGCGGGGTGGGAGAGGTCGTAGAACGCCCGTTCGACAAGACCCAGCCCGCCACCGCGATAGGCCCAGGCCCAACCGGGAAGGGGAAGCTCGGGCAGAATGCGCGGCAGCCGCAGGGCATGGCGTGTCCAGTCGTAACCGAAGAAGGGCTCGTCGCCGCCGTCGCCCGAGAGCACCACCTTGACCCGCCGCCGTGCGGCTTCCGATACCAGCCAGGTCGGCAGGATGGAGTTGTCGAACAACGGTTGTTCCAGGTGCCACAGCAACCGCGGCAGTTTCTCGGCCAAGTCCAGGCGGGCCGTGTGTTCGAAAGGCCTGCCGCCGATGTGCGCCGCCGCGAGCCGGGCGAAGGGTCGCTCATCGCCTCCGCCCTCGAAGCCGATGGTGAATGTCTTCAACGGTGCCTGCATGTGCCGGGCGGCGATGGCGGCCACCAGCGATGAATCCACGCCGCCCGAAAGGAAGGCGCCGACCTCGACATCCGCCAGCAGATGGGACTCGACCGTAGCGTTGAGGCGCGCATCGAGGGCCTCGATTTGTTCCGCTTCGTCGGCCTCAGCCTCCGTTTCGAGCGGCGGCGACCAGTAGCGACGGACTTGCATCTCGTTCTCTCGCCACAGCAGTCGGTGACCCGGAGCCAGGGTCTTGATGCCTGCAAAGATCGTGTCGGGTCCCGGCACGTAGCCCAGGGCCAGGTAGGCATCGATCATCGGCGGATGCAATCGCTTCTCGATCGCCGGATGGGCGAAAAGGGCCTTGATCTCCGAGGCGAAGACGATACCGCCGGCGAAAGGTGCGTAGAACAGGGGTTTGATGCCGATGCGGTCCCGCGCCAGGAGCAGCCTTTGCCGTTTTTCATCCCAGATGGCGAAGGCGAACATGCCGGAAAGGCGTTCGACAATCTCATCCCCCCAGGCCAGATAGCCGTGCAGGATGGCCTCGGTGTCGCTGTGGCCGCGGAAGGTGTATCCCATGGATTGCAGTTGCCGGCGCAATTCGGGGGCATTGTAGATTTCACCGTTGAAGACGATGTGCACCCGATCGGCGTGCATCGGCTGGGCACCGGTTTCGCTCAAGTCGAGGATGGACAGCCGCCGATGGGCCAAGCCCGCACCTTCACCCTGCCAGATGCCCAAGGCGTCCGGACCGCGGTGGGCCAGCAACTCCGCCATGCGCTCCAGGATGCCGCGATCGCCGGTGCCGATGTAGCCCGCGAGACCGCACATCGTTTCAGACCAGGGAGCGGTAGAGGCGCAGCATTTGCTCCGCTGCCCGGTTCCAGGAGAATTCCGCCGCCCGCTTTCGCCCCTTCCGGCCCAATTGCCGGCGCAGGGCCTCGTCCGCGCACAGGCGCCGGATCGCCTCGGCCATGGCTTCGACATCCCGTGGATCCACGCACACGGCCGCGCTTCCGGCCACCTCGGGGCAGGCACTGACATTGGAGGTGATCACAGCCGTGCCGGCGGCCATCGCCTCCAGCACCGGCAGGCCGAAGCCCTCGTACAGACTCGGGTAGAGCGCACAAAAGGCGCCGGCCAGGATGCGAGGCAGATCATGATCGGGCACGCAGCCGAGCAATTGCACGCCGGTGGCAAGGGGGCCCAGCAACGAGGTGATCTTTTCGCTGTCGCCAATCAACACCAGCGGCATCTCCGGCGCCGCCACCCGTGCGGCTTCCACAGCGCGCGTAAGATTCTTGCGTGGCTCGGGCGTGCCGACGAGGAAGACGAGATAGCGTTCAGGCAGTCGATACCGCCGGCGTACGTCGGGAAGGTGCGCATCGTTTTCGGGCACGAAGAATCGTTCATCGACGCCTTCATACACCACCCGAATGCACGCCGGATCCACGTGCATCAATTCGATCAGGTCGTTGCGGGTGGATTCGGAGACGGCCGCGATTGCATCCGCACGCGCCAGGGCCCGCGGCAGTTCCCGTCGATATCCCCGCTCGTTCAGGGCCCGATCGGCAAAATAGTCCGGATGCCGCAGATACGTGAGGTCGTGGACGGTCAGGACCGTTTTGGCCCGACGCACGGCAGGCAGGACGAAATGGGTGCCGTGAAAGACGTCGATCTTCCCCGTCCAATGCTCCACCGGCGGCCAGTCCAGATGATCCCACAGCCATTGCATGATACGACGCGGAGCGTGCAGGATGACGGACTCGAGCGCGGCCTCTTGCGGACACCAGGGTGCCTCCCGTTCGCGAAAGCAATTGGCAAAAAGAAGAAACGTTTCATCCCGGCGCGCGCGCACCAGCGCACTCACCAGCCCACGGATGTAGCGCGCAATCCCCCCGTGAGGGTACAAGGCGTGGTAGGTGTCGATGGCGATCCTCATGCCGCGGTGGGATGTCGCATGCGTTTCTTGGAATAGGCCGGAGCGCGGCCGGCCGATCGGTATAAGGCCCCCTGCATACGGATGCGCCTATTGGCCATGCTGCCGGCTCCACCGCTTCCCATGGGCCACCATGTCGGCGAAGATGGCTTCGAGACGGGCGGCCGATGCTTCCCAGGAACATTCACGGGCGCGCGCAAGTCCCCTTTCCACCAAGGTCCACCGGTATTTCCGGTCCTCCATCACCCGCAGGATGCCGGCGGCGATGGACTGGATGCTGTTCGGATCCACCAAGTGTGCGGCGTCGCCGCATGTTTCCGGCACCGAGGAGCAATCGGACGTGACCACTGGGATGCCGCAGGCCATGGCTTCCAGCGGCGGTGCCGTCCAGCCCTCGTGCAGGGTGGGGTAGACGAGCATCCGACCGCCGTTGTAGAGATAGAGCAAGTCATCGGATTCGGTGGGGAAGCTGCCGAGCCAATGCACGCAACCGGCCAAGCCTTCCTCTGCGATCAATATCTCCACCTCTTGCGAGGCATTGTCCGGTGCTCCGACCAGCACAAGATGCAGTTCGTCGTGCGACTTGTGCACGATCATGAAGGCCTTGATCAGGGAAAGGACGTTCTTGCGATGGGTGATGGCGCCGACGTAGAGCAAATAGGGGTCAACGATACCGAAGCGCTGCTTCAGCGTGGCGGCGACAAGGCGACGGTCGCCGATGACATGCATGGCCGGATCGACGCCGTGGGGACTGACGGGAATGCGCCGGAGGTCGATCGCCAGCCATTCGACCGCTTCCTTCTTCGTGTACTCGGAAACCGCGAGAAAATAGTCGCTGTATTTCATGGCGTAGGACAGTGCCTGCCGCAGGCCCCGCACCTGATCAGGCGCACAAAGGTGTGGCACGCTTACACAGGCGATCCTCCGCAGCGTGGTCATCGTCATGGCGTTGCGGGTGGGAGGAAAATGCAAATCCAGTCCATAGAGCAGATCCACCTCGCCGAGCATGGATTCGATCGGGGGCCAGGCCAGGGCATTCCATGAGCGGCCGATGATCCGCCATGGCAGGCGGCATACGTATTCACGGTGGTGGCCGTTTTGAGGCAGATGGATACGGCCGGGTTTGTTGCCCCGCCAATCAAGATAAAACAGGACATACTCGACACCCGGGGTATCCAAAGCCAGCAGGCTCTGAATGAGATTCCTGGAATTTCTGCGCACGGCCCGTTCTCCGTGAATCACCGGCGTCGCATCGATTGCAATTCGCATCACGAAAACACTGCCATTTCCCGAACGCGCCCGCCAGTTTT
>CAZHOU010000152.1:0-4093 GCA_964534165.1 uncultured Zetaproteobacteria bacterium | reverse complement strand
GGATGGTTTCGCCAAGCTTTGGATCGGTAACTTCCACCATGAATCGCACCACAGGCCGCGGCGTATAGAATTCGCCGGAATCGCCGGCCGCGTCGCGCATCTCGCGCAGCATGGTTTCATACAGGCGGCTTAAGGTGTGGATTTCCTCGGACGAGTTGAAATGGATGCCGTTGACCTTGTCGATCACATCCCGGAGCAGATAGCCGGTGATCATGCGGTTCTGCACGCCCCGGAACACCGTGGCGATGACATCCCGGCGGTCGCCGCCATTCGCACCTTGCAGATTACGCAGATAGGCGAAAAGGCCCGGGCCGCGCGTTCCATCCGGGCGCATGGCCTCGTCGTTGTTGATGAAGGCGATCAGCTCATCGCCGGTGATGCCGCCCTCCACGGCGGCCCAGTCGCGCCAGCGGTAGGGTGGCTCGATGGCCGGCTGAAAATCCCTGCCTTCCAGCACGGCCTCGGTCTCGCGCATCTGCTCCAGATCATCCAGAAACTTGAGGAACATGATCCAGGTGAGCATCGGCAGGCGATCCAGATCGCCGTTCAGGCCCTTGTCCTTGCGCATAATCTGGCGCGCGGACTTGATGATAGCGCCCAGCTGCTGGGCCGTGGTCACGGGTTGCTCGCGCTTCATTCTCGACATCAGGCATTCATCCTCGTTACTGGCTGTACAGTAAAGACTGCAATTGATCCACGGCCTGCTTCATCCGGGCGGCGCCTCCAAACAGGCCGGCGATTTCCATGACATTGCCATGGTCCGATATGGGCGCGACCTGCAAGGCATCGGGGATGAGAAACTGTCTGGGACCGAAGTCGGTATATTTGTCCAGCAGCGCGTTCAGAATCTCCTTCGCCTCCGGGCCATACTGGTCAAAAAAGTCCGGTTTGTTCTTGCGCAGGTATTCCGCGCGCTCGCGCCTTGTGCGCAGCGGCGCCTCGAAGGCCAGGTGGCAGAGCAGATCCAGCGGGTCCGCATCCGGCCTGCCGGTCACCTCCGCAAGCTCCGTGAATGAAATGCCGCGCTCCTCCAACTCGGCCAGCACCTCTTCCCGCTGCACGGGATCGGCCCACTTGTCCCGCAACTCGTCGCTGGACGCAAACAGCATCCGCACCTTGCCGGCCGTATAGTCGGTGTACTGAACCACGGAGAGCTGTTTGCCGTCGGCGTCCAGCTCGTAGACCAGGTGCGAGGCGATCTTGATGATGCCGCCATCCACGTAGTATTTGCGTGGTTCCCCTTCGGCAACCTCCTGCGCTCCTGCTGCTTCTCCCGCCGGGTAGGTTTCCGGCTCACCTTCACGCGGGGGCTCATCCTCTCCGGCGGCCCGTTCATCTTGCTCGCGTCCCTCGTCATCAATCGTGACTTCCTCTTCAATCTCGGGATACCCATCGAAGTCGGGATCGGCAAAGTTCTTCGTCGCCGAACCGGTATAGTCGATGATGTTGAACCAGAGTTTGCCGTAGTCCTCCCTGAGGCGCGTGCCGCGTCCGATAATCTGCTTGAAGTCGGTCATGGAGTTGACCACGCGGGCGAGCACGATGTTCTTGCAGGTGGGCACATCCACGCCGGTGGTGAGCAATTGCGAGGTCGTGAGGATAACGGGCGTGGTGGTTTCCAGCTCCTGGAAGCGGCTCAGATGGCCCTTGCCGATCCTGCCTTCCTCCGAGGTGACGCGGGCCACGTAGTCTGGATGCTTCTGCGCCAAGTCGGCATTGAGATTGTTCAGGGCGCGACGCATTTCGTCCGCATGTTCCTGATTCACGCAGAAAACGATGGTCTTGGCAAAACGATCCGTTCGCCTCATAAAGTCCGACAAGTGTCTGGCAATGGCTTCCGTGCGGGCGCGCAAGGCGATGATCCGCTCAAAATCCTTTGTCTGGTATTCGCCGTCGGGGATTTCCCTGCCGTAACGATCCAGTTCGCCCTTGCCTGGCCGCCAGCCTGCAGCATCCACATCGGTAATCACACGATGGACGCGATACGGCGCCAGGAAGCCGTCATCAATGCCCTGTCGCAGGCTGTAGGTGTAGATGGGGTTGCCAAAGTAGCGGTAGGTGTCCCGGTTGTCCTCCCGCTTCGGCGTGGCCGTCATGCCGAGCTGATAGGCCGGCTCGAAGTATTCAAGGATTTCACGCCAGTTGCTTTCATCGCGGGCGCTGCCCCGGTGACACTCGTCCACGATGATGAGGTCAAAGAAATCGGGCGAGAATTCCCTGTACAGGCCGGGCCGCCGCTCATCCTTGGCGATGGCCTGGTAAATGGCGAAATACATCTCCCGGCCCTTGGTAATCCGGCCTCGTTCGATCTTGAACCTGGCGTCTCCAAAGGCGGCGAAGGTCTTGTCCTTGGGGTCATCCACCAGCACGTTTCGGTCGGCAAGAAACAGAATGCGCGGCTTGCGGTATTCACCGCTCCGGTTCCAGCGTGAATTCCAGAGCTTCCAGCATATCTGGAACGCCACAACGGTCTTGCCCGTGCCTGTGGCCATGGTGAGGAGGATGCGGCGATTGCCTTGCAAGACCGCCTGGACGACCCGATTGATGGCGATCTGCTGATAATAGCGTGGAGAAAAACCGGATATTTGATGGTATGGTGAGAGCAGCGTATTCACGTCCTCTTCCGTGATGCCTTGCGAGCGCTTCAGGCGGTTGAACAGTTCTCCGGGCGAAGGAAAAGCGGACAGGGCCTGCTCCCGGCCCGTGGTGTAATCAAATTCCAGGATGTCATGGCCATTGGTGGCGTAGGCAAACCTCAGTCCGAGAATCTCGGCATAGTCCTTCGCTTGCTGCATGCCCTTGCCGGCCTTTTCACTCTCGGGTTTGGCTTCAACGACTGCGATGGGAAAATCCCTGGTGTAGCGAAGCAGATAGGCGGCACGCTTGGGGGTTCCTCGCCGGACCTGGCCGCCATGGAACTCAACCCGACCGTCCGTGAACGTGTATTGCTCGGTGATGGAATGAGGCAGACTCTCCCACGCTGCCTCCCGGAGCCTGGGGGTCACATAGATACGGCAGGTATCTGCTTCGTTTAACGACACACGCGATCACGCCTCCATGGCCAAACCATAGCCCATCAAAGTCAGCTTATCATGGAGTTTTGTGGATCTTACTGATCATAAGCCGGCGGGGCGCTTCGCCTACCCTGTTGTGAACCGCTGCCATCAGGCCCGGCTGTACAGCGCCTGGGGCAGCGGCTCGATGGCCAGCCCGTTCACATCATGCGCCTCCGCCACATTGGCCCATACCTTGCCGTGGGTCATCCTGCCGATGACCTTCAAATCCTTCGCGCGCAATTGTGACGTCCATTTGACTTCAATGGCTTGGACCTTGCCGTCGCAAACCACGGCGACATCCACCTCGCCCTTGTCCGTCTTGATGTAATAGGTGGGATGGAGGCGGGAAAAATGGGTCGCCACCGTAGCCTCAATCAGCCTTCCCTGCCATTCGGCATCGGCAAGCGTCGGCCGTATCTGCTCGGCATAGGGGTCATTGCCGGGTTGCAGCCATGCCCCAATGGCATGAAAGATGAAGGGATCGGTAAACATCAGCTTGCGCGCCTTTTTCGGCGCCGCCGCCAGCTTGTCCATGTTCAACGCAGGCTGAACGAACACCGCATCCATGGAAGCCAACAGCTCAACGTAATCCGCCACGGTCTTCGGATGATCGATCGAAAGATCGCGGGACAGGGCATTCCAGGTCACCTGCGATCCGTAGCGCTTGGCAATGGCGGCGAGCACTTCGCGCAGATAATGCTCCTGCTTGCCGTGTTTGAGCATGTCGCCGCGTATCCAGTCCGCATAGGTGCGCAGCGTCGCCGGAAGAATGCGCCCATGCGCCGCCATATCGTTGATGGCCGTCAGGTAACCGCCGTGTGCTAGGTACGCCATAAGCTCCCGCATGAGAAACGCATGGGCGCCCTCCCGCATCCGCTTGGCTGTTTTCTCCTCGCCATGCTTGAGCAGCACCGCCTCGCGGAAGCTCAATGGATACAGATGGAAATCCACCCGGTCCGCGGCCCCGCGCCGGCCGGGGAAGCGCGACCGGGCCTGCTGGATCAACATGGTGTCGGAGCCGGTGAGCAGGATGACCA
>CAZHOU010000151.1:0-4103 GCA_964534165.1 uncultured Zetaproteobacteria bacterium | reverse complement strand
CGTCCGGTCTGGCCGCACCGGCCCTGGCCGGCATCCCGGTCACCGATCGCACGGTCAATTCCACGATCGCCTTCCTCACCGGCCACGAGGTTGGCGAGGATTCCCGCATCGATTGGCACGCCCTTGTGGCCGCCTTCCCTGTCCTGGTCATCTACATGGGCACCCGCAACCTGGCCGCCCTCGCCGAACGCCTCCTGGCCGGCGGCATGCGCGCCGATACGCCGGTTGCGGTGCTGCACGCGGTGAGCTGTGCCGGGGAGTCGCAAGCCTTCGGCACCCTGGAAGAAGCGGCCGCTGGCAGGCTGCGCGGGCGCTCGCCGGCCATCGTCATCGTCGGGGATGTGGTGGCCCGCCGCCGTCCATGGCGTTGATCGACCCTCCGCTACGGCGCGAAAGGTTGCCGGCGGTGCGGGGGTGGGGGCCTGCGCTTCCCTTTGGGGACAACGATGATTAGATTGCGCCCCCGGCCGGAGCGGGCGGCGAGGGAGCAGCGGGATTGCCGGTCACGGCCCCCCATTGCTGCCGTGGCGAAAAGGAGCGTGGAATTCCGATGAATCGAAATTTCGTATTTACCAGTGAATCCGTATCCGAGGGGCATCCCGACAAGGTGGCCGACCGCATCTCCGACAGCGTGCTCGACACCATCCTTGAACAGGACAAGTTCGCACGTGTCGCCTGCGAGACGCTGGTCACCACCGGAATGGTGCTGGTGGCGGGCGAAATCACGACCACGGCCGTGGTCAATTACCAGGATATCGTCCGCGGAGCGGTGCGGGATATCGGATACAACTCCTCGCACATGGGCTTTGACTGGGAGTCCTGCGCCGTTTTGATCACGCTCGATCGGCAGTCGCCGGACATCGCCCAGGGCGTGAACGAAGGCGAGGGCCTGGATCTGGAGCAGGGGGCCGGCGATCAGGGCCTGATGTTCGGCTACGCCACCGACGAGACCGAGGTGCTGATGCCGATGCCGATTTACCTCGCGCATCTGCTGATGGAGAAGCAGGCCTCGGTGCGCAAATTGGGGGAGATTCCCTTCCTGCGCCCGGATGCGAAGTCGCAGGTGACGGTGCGTTACGAGGACAGCCGCCCGGTGGCCATCGATGCCGTCGTCCTGTCCACCCAGCACGAACCCGATGTCACGCACAAGGAGATCTCCGAGGCGGTGATGGATGCCATCATCAAGCCGGTGCTCGAACCGACCGGCCTGTTGCACCGGGACACCCGCTATCATATCAATCCCACCGGCCGCTTCGTCATTGGCGGTCCGGTCGGCGATTGCGGCGTGACCGGCCGCAAGATCATCGTCGACACCTACGGCGGCTTCGGTCATCACGGCGGCGGCGCCTTCTCCGGCAAGGATCCCACCAAGGTGGATCGCTCCGCCTGCTACATGATGCGCTACGTCGCCAAGAACATCGTGGCCGCTGGCCTCGCCTCCCGCTGCGAGGTGCAGGTGGCCTACGCCATCGGCGTCGCCCGCCCCCTATCCATCATGGTCAACACCTTCGGCACCGGCCGGGTCGACGATGAAAAATTGGCGGAATTGGTGCGCGAGCACTTCGATCTCCGGCCCAAGGCGCTGGTGCAGACGCTGGATCTGTTGCGTCCGATCTACGCCAAGACCTCGGCCTACGGCCATTTCGGCCGCGAGCTGCCGGAATTCACCTGGGAGCGCACCGATCAGGCGGCGGCCCTGCGCGACGCCGCCGGTCAGTGACATGAAGTCGGGCCGCAGGCCGAGGGACGCTGCGACGGGCACAAGGTCCGCCAGGCTCGGCACGCGGGGGCCCCTGCAATGCACAAACGGCGTCCGCTCCAAAAGCGATTCATGGAGGAAGGAATGAGCGCCATCGAACAGAGCAACAAAGAAGATTACCGGGTTGCGGACATCTCCCTGCGCGATTGGGGGCGCAAGGAGATCGCCATCGCCGAGACCGAGATGCCGGGGCTTGTGGCCATCCGCGAGAAATATGCACGGGAGCAACCGCTCAAGGGGGCGCGCATCGCCGGTTCCCTGCACATGACCATTCAGACGGCGGTGCTGATCGAGACCCTGACCGCCTTGGGGGCGAAGGTGCGCTGGGCCTCCTGCAACATCTTCTCCACCCAGGACCACGCCGCCGCAGCCATCGCCGCCGACGGCATCCCGGTCTTTGCCTACAAGGGCGAAAGTCTGGAGGAGTACTGGGAGTTCACCCATCGCATCATGGAATGGCCGGACGGCGGCATGCCGAACATGATCCTGGACGACGGCGGCGACGCCACGCTGCTCGTCACCCTGGGCGCCAAAGCCGAGGCCGATCCAAGTGTCCTCGAGCACCCCGGAAGCGAAGAGGAGGAAGTGCTCTTTGCGGCCATACGCAGGCGACTGGCCTCGAGGCCGGGATGGTATACCGCCCTTCGGGATTCCATCCGCGGCGTTACCGAGGAGACGACCACCGGGGTGCACCGCCTGTACCAGATGCAGGAGCGTGGCGAGCTGCCGTTTCCGGCCTTCAACGTCAACGACTCCGTGACCAAGTCGAAATTCGACAACCTCTACGGCTGCCGTGAATCCCTTGTGGACGGCATCAAGCGGGCCACCGACGTCATGATCGCCGGCAAGATCGCCGTGGTGCTCGGTTACGGCGATGTCGGAAAGGGTTGCGCTCAGGCCTTGCGGGGACTGGGGGCCACCGTGTGGGTGACGGAGATCGATCCGATCTGCGCCCTGCAGGCGGCCATGGAGGGCTATCGCGTCGTGCACATGGACGAGGCTTGCAGGGAGGGGGACATCTTTGTCACCGCCACCGGCAATTACCATGTCATCACGCACGAACACATGGCCGCCATGAAGAACCAGGCGATCGTGTGCAACATCGGCCATTTCGACAACGAGATCGACGTGGCCAGCCTGAAGCAGTACACATGGGAGAACGTGAAGCCGCAGGTGGATCAGATCGTCTTTCCCGACGGCAAGCGCATCACCCTGCTGGCCCAGGGGAGGCTGGTGAATCTGGGCTGCGCCACCGGCCATCCGAGCTTTGTCATGTCCAATTCGTTTTCCAATCAGACCCTGGCCCAGATCGAGCTGTTCAATCATGCCGACCGCTACGAAAACAGGGTGTACACGCTGCCGAAAAAGCTGGATGAGGAAGTGGCCCGCCTGCATCTTTCCAAGATCGGGGCCAAGCTGACCCGACTCACACCGGAGCAGGCCGACTACATCGGCGTGCCGGTGGAGGGTCCGTTCAAACCCGATTATTACCGTTACTGATCGGTGGCAACGGCAAATGCCGTCGATGATCCGCATGCTACTCTTGACGGCGGCTCTGGTGGTTGCCGCCGTTCCGGTCTGGGCGGCGGACAAGATCAAGGCGCCCTCGGCGGACGCCCGCTTCGACAAGACCGGCGACGGCATTGTCGATGCGGAGGACTGGCAGCGAATGGATGCGGAGGAGAAGCGCGCCTATGCGCGCGAGTCCTTGCGAGAACTGGGTCTGGATCCGGTCGCCAGCATCGGCAACGGCAAGACGCGCAGCGACGATTTTCTGGCCGGCCTGCGTTCCGTCTACGGCCCATAAGCGGGAAGATTCGTTATTGAAAAGACACAGGGCCGATGGTATAAATCGCCGCCCCCAAGGAGGGCATGGCGTCGCGGGCGATTTTCGAACCGTGATTTCCTTGCAGGCCCTTGCGGGGCTGACCGGTTTTCTGGCGGCGTTGTTTTGGTTCGGTCCCGTGATCGCATGGAGCCTGGTCTTCGGTGCGGGATTGTCCGTTGTGACCGGCTATTGGCTCATGCGCCACACCCTGCACGCCGCAGAACTTGAGCCCGAACACGGTCGGCGGGCGATGCATGCGCATGCGGCCATGCGTCTGTTGTTTGTGCTGGCGGCACTGTTCCTCGCCTACGGGCTTGGTCTGTATCTGCCGGCGGTGGCCGCGGGGCTGTTTTTGGCGCAGGCTTCGGTTTATATGTATGCCGTCGTGCATGCGGGCAAGGGCATGAGAAAAACAGGCTCCTGAGGCCTGATCGAGGAGTGCGTGGTTTGGCGCAAGAGGGGCATAGCGGGGGGATCGCGGAGCATCTGCAGTATTGGACCTACAAGTTCAGCGAG